>NZ_SOGU01000016.1:0-37289 GCF_004403275.1 Cryobacterium sp. TMT4-10 | reverse complement strand
CGCCGCACCGCCAGCCGCCGCACCCGCCGCGCCCCCCGCGGCGACGCCCCTGGCAGCCGCACCGGCGACCGTTCCACCGCCGCCGGCCCGGCCCGCGGTCGCCCCCGCCGAGACCAGCCTGAATGCCCTCACTCTCGCCAAAGGCATCCTGACCGACCAGCTCAGCAGCCTGCCCAGGCTGCTCGGCCTGCTCGCCGCGGTCGCGTACATCTCCTACCGCATCGGCCGCCGCGCCGGCGGGCGCTAGGCCGTCGGGTGAGCACACCGGAAAGGTTCCACCGCAATGCGTGAGGTCCTGGATCCCCTGCTCGCGGGCTGGCACACCGGCGGCGCCGCCGCGCTCGCCACCGTCGTCCGCACGTTCAAGTCCGCGCCGAGACCGGCGGGAGCGTCGATGCTGGTCTCCGAGGACGGCACCGTCGTCGGCTCGCTGTCCGGCGGGTGCGTCGAAGGCGCCGTCTACGAACTCGGTTCCCAGGTCATCGAGGACGGCCGGCCCGTTCTGGTGCGGTACGGGATCAGCGACGATGACGCGTTCTCAGTCGGCCTCACCTGCGGCGGCATCCTCGATGTCTTCGTCGAACGCGTCAACCGGGAGAGCTTCCCGGAACTGGCCGCGGTGCAGCACGACATTGCCGGCTCCCTGCCGGTGGGAGTCGCGACCGTCATCGAACACCCCGACGCCACCTGGCTGGGCCGGCACCTGATCGTGCGCCCGCACGGCTTCGACGGCGACGTGGGCTCGGAGCATGCCAACCGCGCCATCAGCGATGACGTCCAAGGGCTGCTCGCCGCCGGCCGGAACAGCACGCTCACCTACGGCCCCGATGGCGAGCGGCGCGGCGAAGGAATGCGGGTCTTCTTCAACAGCTACGCCCCCCGCCCGCGAATGCTGGTCTTCGGCGCGATCGACTTCGCGGCGGCACTGGCCCGCCTGGCCGCTTTCCTCGGCTATCGCGTCACCGTGTGCGACGCCCGCGCCGTGTTCGCCACGGCGGCGCGATTCCCCGACGCCGACGAGGTGATCGTCGGTTGGCCGCACCGCTACCTCGCCGAGCAGCTGGCCGCCGGCCTCGTCGACAACCGCACGGTGCTGTGTGTGCTCACCCACGACCCGAAATTCGATGTGCCTCTCCTGGAGGTGGCCTTGCGAAGCGAGCAGTTCGCCTATATCGGTGCGATGGGCTCGCGGCGCACCCACGAGGACCGCCTGGCCCGGCTGCGCGACGCCGGCCTGGACGAGGCGGAACTGGACCGGCTGCACAGCCCGATCGGGCTGGATCTGGGCTCACGGACACCGGAGGAGACGGCCGTGTCGATCGCAGCCGAGATCATTGCCCTGCAGTGGGGTGGCAGCGGTGAGCCGCTCAGCGGTCTGGTCGACCGCATCCATCACGACGACCAGGACGAATCGGTCCCGCCCCTGGCAGCCCCGGCGGCGCCGGAATAGCCTGCGCTATTCGCGCATTCCGAACCGCGCGTGGATCGGGTGCATCCATTTCGGCGCCCACCAGAGGCTCCGTTCGAGGGAGGTCATCACGGCCGGAACCACGATCGTGCGCACCAGGGTGGCGTCCAGGAGCACGGCCACGGCCAGGGCGATTCCGATCTGCTTCATCTGCAGCAGGTCTCCGGTGGCGAAGCCGGCGAAGACGATCACGATGATGAGAGCCGCCGAGGAAATGATCCGACCCGAGCTCTGCAGACCCGTCTCGATGGAACGGCGGGTGCTCTCCCCCTGCTCGTGGTGCTCCTTGATCCGGGCGAGCAGGAACATCTCGTAGTCCATCGCCAGGCCGAACCCGAAAGTCAGCACCAGGGTGAGCACCAGGGGGTCGACGCCGGCTATGGTCGCGGCGTCGAAGTTGAGCAGCCCGGCCAGATTGCCCTCCTGAAAGCCCCAGACCAGGATGCCGACGGATGCCCCCAGGGAGATCACGCTCACCACGAGCGCGGTAAGCGGAATGACCACGGATCCGGTCATCAGGAACAGGAGCACAAACGTGGCGCCGCCGATGATCAGGGCCGCCCAGGGAGCCCCGCGGAGGAGCGAATCGGTGTAGTCGACTGACGCCGCATCCGTTCCGCCGGCCCAGTTGTCGAACGCGGGCCGATCGGCCCTGATTTCGCGGACGACACCGGGCCCCTCGTTCTGGTCGACGCCGACGCGGGACACCCAGTACCCGTTCACCTGGGCCGGGGGCGTGGTCCCGGTGACGTGCGGCAGGGCGGCAACCTCCTCCGTCCAGGCCGCGGCGGAGGCTTCGTCGGTGGCCGCCACCAATTGCACCAGCGGCGCGCTCGCCAGCGGGAAGTGGTCGTTCAGCGCCGTGACGAACTCGTACTGCGTCGAAGCCTTCGGGATCGCGTCCGCGCCGCCGCTGGACACGTTCATGTTCAGGACCGGGCTGCCCAGCAGGAGCAGCACGGCGATGCCGCCCAGGGCCACGAGCGCGGGTGCACGCTGCACCAGACGGGTGAGCCGGGAGAAGACGCCCTCCGGTGGTGCGACGTCGCCGAAGCGGGTCAGGAGCGTGCCCAGGCCTGGAATGCGCGTCAGCACGCCCGGCATCAGCAGCCGCTCGCCGAAGAAGCCGAGCAGCGCCGGCACGAGCACGAGGGCCGTCAGGATCGCGATCAACACCACCGAGACCGCGCCGATGGAGATCGCACGGATGATGGTCGGCTCGAAAACGAGCAGGCCGACCGTGGCGATGGCGAAGGTCAGGCCGGAATAGAGCACGGTGCGGCCGGCCGTGTCGACCGTGACACCGACGGCCTGCAGCATCAGCTCGTGCCGCTCCGTGCGGGTTTGCTCGCCGACCCGCGCGACGAGGAGCCGGAACTCCTCCCGGAATCGGCTGACGATCAGCAGCCCGTAGTCGATGGACAGGCCCAGGCCGATCACGGTGATGACGTTGAGGACCGTGGTGTCGATCTCCATCAGGTGGCTGAACACGAAGAGGGCGCCGAGGGCGCCGGCGATGGAGGCGAGGGCGCCGATCAGCGGGATGCCCGCGGCCAGGAACCCGCCGAAAATGATGAGCATGACGATCAGGGCGATCGGCAACGCGATCAGCTCGCCCTTCTGCAGGTCTGCTTCCGCCACGGCCACGAGCGAATCCATCAGCAACGGGGTGCCGCCGACCTCCGCAACCGCGTCCGGTTCGACCTGCCGAACCTCGTCGGCCGCTGTGCCCAGGCGGCGCTCGACGTTGGTGAGCACCCGATCGCTGGGGTCCCCGTCGGTCGTCGTCATTTCCACGTTCAACAGCAGACCGGTGCCGTCGGGAGCCAGCAGCGGTGCCGCGGCGGGGTTCGGCTGCCCATCGGGAAGCGGCGGGATGGTCAGCGGGTTCACCACCGAGGTGACACCGTCGATCTCGTTCAGGTCCAGGGTGGCCGAGGAGAGGATCCAGACCAGTTCGGGAGCGGACAGGTCGACGCCGTGGATGAGCAGCGACAGGGACTCCGTTTCGTCGGCCGCGGGGTCCTGCAACAGGTCCGCGGCCTGACTGGCCTCGCCCGCGACGGACGGCCCGGCACTGGAGAGTCGCTGGAACAGGCTCTCCCCGGTGACCCCGAACAGCGCGGTCGCCACGCAGGCCCCGATCAGGATCACCCACGCCAGCAGTGCGCTCAGTCGATGGCGGGCTACGAAGACACCGAGAGCGCGAAGCATGGTCGCTAGTCCTCCTGTCAGTGGGCGGCTACCGCCAAAATACTCCCTCGCTCGCCTCCCGGCGGCCCGGCCCCCCGTCTTTCGATACCGAAGACCCGGAGGCCAGGGTGTAAAGTCAGAACTCAGCCCCACATACCCTTGGGGGTATCTTCCGGGTTGGCCTGAACGCTCTCCTGGCCAACCGAAAGGCACCTCATGAAAATCGTCGTCGTTGGTGGAGTCGCAGCCGGCGCCTCCGTGGCCGCGCGCGCCCGTCGTCTGGACGAGTTCGCCGAAATCGTGGTTCTCGAACGGGGCCACCACGTCTCGTTCGCCAATTGTGGTCTGCCCTACCACGTCGGCGAGGTGATCACCGATCGCAGCCGCCTCCTCTTACAGACGCCGGAGAGCCTGCGCGAATCCCTCGACATCGACGTGCGCGTGGGCCATGAGGTCACGGGGATCGACCGCACCTCACAAACCGTGACCATCCGCGAGGTCGACAGCGGACGCGAATACGTCGAAAGCTACGACGCCCTCGCGTTATGCCCTGGCGCCGAGCCGTTGCGGCCTCCCCTGCCCGGCATCGACCTGGCCGGCGTGCACGTTCTGCGCCGGATCGGCGACATGGATTCCATTAAAGCTCAGCTCGATTCCGCCCTCGTCCAGACCAAGCTGGGCGCCCGCGGCCCGGTTCGCACCGTTGTGATCGGCGCCGGGTACATCGGGCTGGAGATGGCCGAGAACCTCAAGCACCGCGGCGCCGTCGTCGACGTCGTCGAGATGAGCGACCAGATTCTGCCCCCGCTCGACCACGAGATGTCGGTTCCGGTGGAACACCACATCCGCAGCCGGGGCATCACCCTGCACCTGTCCACCGCCGCCGCCGCTTTCACCGCCCGCACAGGCGGGGGGCTGAACGTGGAACTGACCGACGGCAGCGTCCTCGAAGCCGACCTTGTCATCCTCTCGGCCGGGGTGCGGCCGAGCACCGCCCTCGCGACAGCGGCCGGGCTGGACATCGGTCCGCGCGGCGGAATCACCGTCGACACCCACATGCAGACCTCCGACCCGCACATCTGGGCGGCCGGCGACTCCGTGGAGACTCCGCACACCGTGCTGCCCGGGCAGTGGCTGGCCCCCCTGGCCGGCCCGGCCAACCGCGAGGCTCGCGTCGCCGCGGAGAACATCTGCGGGCGCACGACCGAATACAAGTCCACCCAGGGCACCTCGATCGTGAAGGTCTTCGACATGGTGGCCGGCGGTACCGGCGCCACCGAGCGGCAGCTCCTCGCCGCCGACCTGCCCTACCGGGCCGTGCACGTGCATCCGTCGGGTCACGCCGGCTACTACCCCGGAACCGCCATGATGCAGCTCAAGGTGCTCTTCGCCCCGGAGACCGGGCGCATTCTCGGCGCTCAGGCCGCTGGCTTCGACGGTGTCGACAAACGCCTCGACGTGCTCGCCACGGCGCTCCGCGCCGGCCTGACCGTCTACGACCTCGAGGAGCTCGAGCTCGCCTACGCCCCGCCGTTCGGCTCGGCGAAAGACCCGGTGAACATGGCCGGGTTCGTCGCCAGCAACGTTCTGCGCGGTGACCTCTCGCTCTGGTACGCCCAGGACTACCCGGCAGCGACGTCAGGCGCGCGCCTGATCGACGTGCGCACGCCCGAGGAGTTCTCGATCTGGCACCTGCCCGGGGCCGAGAACGTACCGCTCGGCACCGTCCGGGAGGCCTGCGAGAACTGGGATCGGTCGACTCCCCTGCGCCTGTACTGCGCGGTCGGGTTCCGCAGCTACCTCGGCTACCGGGCACTCGTGCAGCGGGGCTTCACGGATGTCGCGACCCTCTCCGGCGGCTCGGACACCTTCCGGTCCTGGCACGAGGTGAAGCCTGAAAGCGACGAACCACCCCTGCCGATGACCTCGTATGCCGAGTCGGTCGACATCGTCGCCGCAGCGGCGGCGACCGCGGCCCTGGCCCAGGGCACGGGCGTGCGCGTGGATCTGGATTGCTCCGGCCTGGCCTGCCCCGGCCCGATCATGAAACTCTCCGAGAACATTCGGTCGCTGACCCCGGGAGACGAGATCGTCGTACACGTCTCCGACCCGGGCTTCGCCAACGATGCCCCGGCCTGGGCCAAACGAAACGGCCACCAGCTGCTGGCGATCGAACCAGAGGGACCAGGCTACGTCGCCACGATGCGGAAGGGCGGAGCGGTCGTCGCGACCGCCCAGAACGTGGGTGTTCCGGCGGAGAAGAAGCCCGGAAAGACCTCATTCGTGGTGTTCTCCGGCGACCTCGACAAGGTCCTGGCCGCCTTCATCATCGCCAACGGTGCGATCGCCATGGGCGACGAGGTGTCGATGTTCTTCACGTTCTGGGGCCTGAACTCGTTGCGACGTCCGGACGCGCCCAAGCGCGACCGCAAACTGATGGACAAGATGTTCGCCACGATGATGCCTGCCGGCGCCGGCAGCATGCCCCTCTCGCAGATGAACATGCTCGGCGCCGGCGCCGCTCTGATCAAGAAGGTCATGAAGGACAACTCGGTCGCCTCCCTGCCGGACATGATCTCATCGGCCCAGGCCGGTGGGGCCCGCCTCATCGCCTGCACCATGACGATGGACCTACTGGGCATCGCCCCGTCGGACCTGATGGAGGGCGTGGAGCTCGGCGGCGTGGCGACATTCCTCGGTGAAGCCTCAGACTCGACCACGACGCTGTTCATCTAGCCCGGGTACGTGACGGTGAGGGGCCCGCCCGGTCTCCTCACCGTCAGCCCCGTGGAATGGGGGTTCAGGGAGCCTCGTCCACGATCCCGATGAAGCGGCTGCCGATGCCGTCGACCTCCGTGCGGCTGAGCCCGGCCGCCGCATCCGGGAGCTCATCGGAGCCATGAAAGTCGCAGGTGAGGTATGTGAACTCGGGCCACCACTTTTTCGGGCGTGCGGCCTCGGTGTACCCACAGACAGCGCACCGGAGTTCCACCCAGACCGGTTTCTTGCCGGTGCGGTTGGCCCGCGACTGCACCAGCCAGGCGGGAGGGTTGCGCTCGATCTCGGCAAGTTCAGCCTCGGACATCCGCGCCGGGAGTTCGTGGCGGTGTGCCATCTCGAGCGGGATGTCAAGGCGCAGGGCAGCCATTCGTCTCGTAATCATGTCGATTAAGAATAGGCGCTGGCCGGTGTCCGTGTCCCCCGGGCCGGGTATCCTCAGGCGCAAGGGGTCCGGCGCAAACCTGGGAGGGTGAGATGACCACCACACCGACTCGGCCGACGCACGAGAGCCAGCGAATGTCGACGGCCAGCCGAACAGCGCTCATCATCGGGTTGTCCCTGATCGCCGTTGCGACGGTGCTGGGCGTGATCCTGGTCGCTACCCTGCTCCGCGGCACCGTGGGCGGGTCGTTCGAGAGCGCCCGGAACGTGGAGGCGGGGGCCCGGGTGCTCGCCGACGTGCCGAACGCGTCGATCGACCTCCGACCCAGCACGGACGGCCAGGTGCACGTGGACGCCCGCGGAACCTACTTCGGTGCGACGCCCACGCTGTCCGTGACGACGTCCGATGATGTCACGACCATCACCGGGGGCTGCCCGAGGCAGTGGTTCGGTTACTGCTCCCTGCAGCTGAAGGTGACGATGCCGGCTTCACTGCCACTCACCGTGACCTCCCAGAACGGCGGGCTTTCGGCCGCCGGGCTGACCGGCTCGCAGAAACTCGTCACCACGAACGGCGGGATCCAGATGACCGGGACCCGCGGCGACGTCGAGTTGATCACGACCAATGGCGCGATCCGGGTGCTGGAGTCCGCCTCGCGCCGTGTGAACGCCACCACGACCAACGGGAAAGTCGAACTGGACTTCGCCGCACCGCCGTCCGCGGTCGTGGCCCGGAGCACGAACGGCACGGTCACGGTGCGTGTTCCGGGTGACGACACGACCTACGCCGTCGACGCGCACACGACCAACGGCACGATCGAGAGCGGTTCGGTGCCCACCGATCCCTCGTCACGGCGCACCATCACGGCGTCCACCACCAACGGGAACGTGACGATCAGTCGGCGTTGACCGGCCGCGACTGACCGGTCGTGAAAGACTGGGACCATGTCTGACGCCCCCTCCCCCCTCGGCCTGCTCCTCGACGTGGACGGGCCCATCGCCAGCCCGGTCACCCGCACCGTCGCCACCCCGAGCATCATCACGGACCTGATCCTCCTGGCCCGCGCCAACGTGCCGATCGCGTTCATCACCGGCCGGTCGGTCGCCTTCATTCGGGATGAGGTGGTTTTGCCGCTCCGCGCCGCCGGCCTGCCCGAGACCATGCGCATGTACGGCGTCTGCGAGAAGGGCGCCGTCTGGTTCCCCATCACCGCCGCCGGCATCGGTGAGGTCGTCGTCGACGACAGCGTTACGCTGCCCACCCCGGCGGTCGAGGGCATCCGCGCTCTCGTCGCCGACCGATTCAGCGACACCATGTTCTTCGACGAGACCAAGCAGGCCATGGTTTCGGTCGAACAGCGCACGGATGCCGACCACGCCGCCTACCAGGTCGCGGCCGCGGACTTCAACGAGGCCGCGTTCACCCTGCTCACCGGGCTGGGGCTGGGCATCCGTTTCGGCGGACGGGTCCACCCGGACGCGCACGGTGCCGTGCCATTCCGGATCGACCCGACGATCATCTCGACGGACATCGAGTCCGTCACCCTCGACAAGGACCACGGCGCCAGGCGGGCACTGGACTTCTTCTCGGTTTCCGGCCCGCTCCCCCGGGTCTGGCGCTCGGTCGGGGATTCCCGCAGCGACTACCTGATGGCCGATCACCTGCACGCCGCCGGCTACGACGTCTCCCATGTGGACGTGCGGCCCGCGGACGGCATCCTCGAGCGGCCCTACCCGGTGATCGTGGAGGGTGACCTCGTCCACGACGCGGCCGGAGCACAGTTCCTCGGCTCCTGGGTGGACCGGCTCGGGCTGCGCTGAGCGCTGCTCCGAACGGGCTAGTCCACGCTGAAGCGGATACCGTCCTGCAGGCGGCTCCGCAGCTCGAAGACCTTCTCGAAACTGCCGCGTTCCATGCCGGGCAGGCCTTCCCGCAGCAGGCCGATCAGGCGGGACCTCGGCACGGTGACCACGGTCGGGCGGCGCCCGCGCCCCGGCACGATGAGCGGGTCCGCCAGTGCGTCGTCGGGCAGCGCGACCACGAGGGCGGTGAACTTGACCCGCAGCTGCTTGGATAGAGCGCGTGCGGCCGCCTCGAAGTCCTGAATCGGAGTGTCGCCCGGTCCGAGGGCGTCGCCGACGAGCTCCCCGCGGCGCAGCTGCACCGGGCCGCCCCAGTCCTCGGACAGGACAGCGAACAGCCCCGCCGGACCGAGCACGACGTGGTCCACCTTGGCTCCGGACGATCCCGCGGCCACGTCATGCCAGGCAGTGAAGCCGATACCGAGGGCGGAAACGAGCTGCGCCGTGGACTCCTCGGCCAGCGCCTTGGCGAGGAAGTGGCGGATCTCCCGCGGCGCCGAGCGGATCAGGGCCGGGGCGTAGGGATCGTCGATGGAGGTGCCGCGTCCGGCCCACTCGCGGAGCAGATCCAGGTAACGCTGTCGAGCGAGGCCGCCGGGGTGGCCGTACATCCGGGCGCGCAGCCCGGTGCGGGTGGCCTGACCCCGCGGAGCAGCAGAAGACGCGTACACCGTGCTCTCCGGCTCGGCCCCGGAATCGGGGTAGCGCATCCGGTCGTAGGCCGCCCGGGCGTCCGGGGTCCCCACGCGTTCCCAGGCCACCTGGCCCCGGTGGAACGCAGCGGCGTCTCCCCCGACATCCGGATGCGTGCGGCGCAGGAGCCCGCGATAGGCGCGCCGCAACTCGTCGTCGCTCGCGGTGGGGCTGACGCCCAGCACCTCGTAGGGTGACGCCGCGGCCGGGCTCTCTGACATCCTCGCGGTCTCTTTCAGCGTTGGTGCGGTCGACAGGGTGTGGCCGTGTGGTGCAGTCGGCCGATCGTTCGTCCAGACTACCGATCCTGGCTGGCATATCGCCGGGCGCGCCGGGTGCGCCCGCCGAACGTGGTGACGATTCCGTGCGACGATCAGCGTATGACGACGCACGATCGCAGGATCCACCGCTCGAGCACCCGACTGGTGGCGATGTTCTGCGTCGGGGTGCTCGCCGCCACCGGGATGGGCTTCACCAGCGAAGGGGTGATGGCGCCCATCGTCGGCTGGGCAGCCGCCTGCGTGACCTACGTCACCTGGGTGTGGGCGACGATCGGCCCGATGGACAGCAACCTGACGGCCAGCCACGCGACCAGGGAGGACCCCTCGCGCGGCGTGGCGGACATCCTGATCCTGCTGAGCAGCCTCGGCAGTCTGGGCGCCCTGGTCTTCCTGATGGTCCAAACCCACGCCACCACGGGCACGCAACGGGGCGTCCTGGCGGCGGCGGCCGTGCTGAGCGTGGGCCTGTCCTGGGTGCTGGTGCACACCCTCTTCACCCTGCGTTACGCCTCGCTCTACTATGCGGGCCCCGACGGCGGGGTGGACTTCAACCAGCCGGCCCCGCCGAACTACGGTGACTTCGCCTACCTGGGCTTCACCCTCGGGATGACGTTCCAGGTGTCGGATACGAGCATTCAGGACCACCGCATCCGGATGACGGCGCTCCGTCACGGCCTTCTCTCGTATGTGTTCGGCTCATTCATCCTGGCCACCCTGATCAATCTGGTGGCCGGCCTGCTGCGCTGAGGACGGCCCGCTGGGCTGGGCAGCACGAGAACCGGAGGCCTCCCGGATTCAGCCGAAGAACTCCCGAACCGGCAGCCCGGCCACGCCGACGTCGGCGGCGAAAAGCGATCCGGCCAGCGGGTCCTGTCCGGGGTGAAGGTTTTCCCGGGACGTGGTAATAAAGAGCCGGTCCAGGTGCGGCCCGCCGAACGTGCAGGCGGTCACGTTCTGCGCGGCCACCTCGACGATCTCGTCCAGCCGGCCGGCCGGGCTGTAGCGGTGCACGGCGGATCCGCCGTAGAGAGCCACCCAGACGGCACCCTCGCTGTCCACTGTGAGGCCGTCCGGATAACCGGCGCCCGGCGGAATCTCGACGAAGGTGCGCAACCCCGTGAGCCCGGACTCGCGGCTGTAGTCGAGGACCGAGACCCGGCCGGTGGGGGTGTCATTGAAATAGGCCAGGGACCCGTCCGGGCTCCAGTCCAGCCCGTTGGGAATGCTCAGGTTCGACAGGACCGGGGTCACGGTGCCGTCGGGGTCGAGGCGGTGCAGGATCCCGGCTCCGGGCCGCTGGTCGTAGGCCATGGACCCGCAGTAGACGCGCCCGTCCGGGTCGCAGCGCCGCCACCATCCCACCGACATGGCGGCGATGAATCGTGTCTCCGACGAGGGAGAGCACGTCCCCGGCGAACATGAACACCCAGCGCAGGCCACCCCAGGACTCAGACCAGACCGGCCCTTCGGCGTGGAAGGCGACCGGGTCCGTTCTCTGCTCGGCGAGCACGTCCGCTGCCGGGAATCGCTAGTCGCGGAGGATCTGGACCGGGATCGCCACGGCGAGGGAGACGACCAGCACGCCGCCGATGAAGAGCGGGGCCTGGAGCGTGGGCGCCTCGAAGGCGAACCCGAAGAGCCAGAGGCCGAAGGTGAAGACGGCCATCGAGATGATGAAGTAGATGACGTTCATGGTGGGGGCCCTTTCGAACGGTGCCCACGCAGGTTCGCCGGGCCGATGGTTCGAGCGTACCGGTTCGCGGGGTGGAAACCGGGCCGCGGCCCCGGTTACGCGCCCGGGCGGTCGCCGGCCGGCTCGATCAGTTCCGGCCCGTTTCCCCTGATCGGGGCCACCTCGTGGAACCGGAGTGCGTCTGCGGCGTCGCGGGACGCCGCGACGGCCCCGTCCACGAACGATTGGTCTCCCGGAGTGTGCGGGTCCAGCCACTGGTCCCACCATTCCTCCGCGAGGATGACGGGCATGCGGTCGTGGAGATCGGCCAGCGGACCCCCGGCCGCCTGGGTCAGGATCGTGGCGGACAGCACCCAGCGGGACGGGTCGGTGTCGGAAACGGCCGGGTTGCGCCACCAGGAATAGAGTCCGGCCAGGGCCAGCGGGAGGCCGTCATCCGAGTGGATGAAGTAGGGCGTCTTGACGGCGCCGTCCGTGCGCCACTCGTAGTAGCCGGTGGCCGGCACGAGTGCACGGCGGGAGACGACCGAGTCGGCGAAGGACGCCTTCCCACCGACCGTTTCGGAACGGGCGTTGAACGTCGGGAAGCCGGAGGCCAGCTCGGTGGCGAACGACGGAACCAGCGACCAGCGCGCCGCCTCGAGGCGGCGCACGACGTCGCCGGACTTCGCCGACTCGAGCACGATCGGGATCTGCTCGGTGGGGGCGATGTTCCAGGACGGCTCCGGGAGGTTCTCGCCCTCGTGTTCGACGTCGAACATCGCGGCGAGATCGGACGCCGTATCCGTGATGATGAGGCGACCGCACATAGCGACAGGCTACTACCGACCGGCGACGGAACCGTCCTGCCCGTGGCCCGGCACTGTCCAGCACTGGCCAAATCCGCCCCGCCGGGTGAACATGGAGGAAGGCCATTCCCGACCCGGTGGAGGGGTTCCGATGAACACGACGGCGGCAATCGTCCTGGTGGTCCTCCTTCTGCTCGGTGTGCTCGTTCTACTGATGTCGATGCGGGTGATCAAACAGTACGAGCAGGGCGTGGTGCTGCGCTTCGGACGGTTGATCGGCACCCGGTTGCCCGGGCTGACCTTCATCATTCCGTTCGTCGACGTGCTCCACCGGGTGGCCCTTCGGATCGTGACGCTGCCGATCCAGTCCCAGGGCATCATCACCCAGGACAACGTCAGCGTCGGCGTGTCCGCGGTCGCGTACTACCGGATCGTCGACCCGGTGCGGTCCGTGGTCGCGATCGAGGACGTGAAGGCGGCGATCGACCAGATCGCCCAGACCACACTGCGCAAGGTGGTGGGTCAGCACACGCTCGATGAAACGCTCGCCGAGACGAACGTCCTCAACCTCAACATCCGGGAGATCCTGGACGCGCGCACCCTCGATTGGGGCGTCGAGGTCACACTGGTGGAACTCAAGGACATCCTCCTGCCCGACAGCATGAAGCGCGCCATGGCGAAGCAGGCGGAGGCCCAGCGGGAGAAGCGCGCCAAGATCATCAACGCGCAAGGCGAGTCGCTGGCCGCTGCCGCGCTGGGCGAAGCCAGCGACATCATGATGGCCCACCCGCTGGCACTGCAGTTGCGCAACCTGCAGAGCCTGGTCGAGATCGGCGTGGACAAGAACACCGTTGTCGTGTTCCCCGCTCCCCTGATGAGCACCGTCGGCGAGCTGGGCGACTTCCTCGCCCGGGAGACCAAGGCCGCGGACGCGATCGCCCGGGGCATCCGCTAGCGTCGATTCCGGCGCCGCGGGGCGCGGGAGCGAGGGTGGCGGAATGAACGGGCGGAACATGCAGGGTCGGAACGTGCAGGGTCGGGACGAAGCGGATCGGTACAGCGCGGATGTGCTCTCACCCGGGTGGCGGGAGGTCGGCCGTACGATTGTTCCGACTCAGGAAGCGACGCCCGATCTCGTGGTCGAGGAGGTGGCGACCGGCTTCTGCGGCGCCGTGATCCGGATCGAGAAGAAGATCGTCACCCTGGAGGACCGCCACGGAAAACTGCGCTTGTTCCCCCTCGGCGGCGGATTCCTGCTCGACGGCCAGCCGGTCGTCCTCGTCGCCCCCAAGCCGCGGACGCCGCAGGGGCGCGCACGCACGGCCTCCGGCTCGGTGGCGGTGACGGATGCGCCCGCACGGGTGGCCAGGGGCAGCCGCATCTTCGTCGAGGGCCGGCACGACGCCGAACTCGTCGAAAAGGTCTGGGGCGCCGACCTGCGCATCGAGGGGGTGGTGGTCGAGTACATCGAGGGCGTCGACAACCTCGAGGAACTCCTGGCGGAATTCCGTCCCGCTCCCGGGCGGCGGGTCGGGATGCTCGTCGACCATCTGGTCGCGGGGTCCAAGGAGAGCCGGATCGCCCAGGCCGTGGCCAGCGGGCCGCACGGCCGGAATGTGCTCGTGGTCGGGCATCCGTACGTCGACGTCTGGCAGGCCGTGAAGCCGGAGCGCCTCGGCTGGGAGGCGTGGCCGGTGATTCCGCGCACGATCGAGTGGAAGCACGGAATCTGCGAGGCCCTCGGCTGGCCGCACGAGGAGCAGGCGGACATCGCCCGGGCCTGGCAGCGGATTCTCGGACGGGTGAGGTCGTACGCGGACCTCGAACCGCAATTCCTGGGCCGAGTGGAACAGTTGATCGATTTCGTGACCGTTGAATAGTGCAGAGTGCCTCACTTTCTGGCGGATATGTGAAGAAACGTAACGCTTTGGAACCGAATCAGCTGACAATCCGGGCAGGAACGAGCGATGTGGGCTAGAGTTAACTCAGTAGTTGTAGTGCTTGCACGTCTTAAAACGCAGTGACCTCGGTCAGTGCGGCGTATTCCTTTCGGAAGCGGACGACGAATACCGCGACGAACGGCCTCGAAAGTCGGGGCCTTTCTAACACTCCTGGAGGAGTTTCAAAAATGGCAACAGGTACCGTGAAATGGTTCAACGCTGAAAAGGGCTTCGGCTTCATCGCTCCCGACGACGGAAGCGCCGACGTGTTCGCGCACTACTCCGCGATCGCCTCGAACGGCTACAAGTCCCTCGACGAGAACCAGAAGGTCGAGTTCGAGGTAACCCAGGGCCCCAAGGGTCCTCAGGCCGAGAACATCCGCGCCCTCTAAATAGCTGCAAAGCTAAATAGCGCAACTGCTCTTCAGGCTTCACGGCCTTAAGGCTTCACGGCCTTACTGAGCTTCGACAACGCCCCTGCTTCGGCAGGGGCGTTGTCTCGTTAAGCCGGACCCTCCTCAGCCGAGGGAGCCGGCGCCTACTTGACCAGGTCCTGCCAGCCGTCACCGTCGACGTACTCGAAGATCAGGTTGGTCTCGGTGTGCGCCACCGCCGGGTGCTCGGCGAGGTGCTCGAGCACGAAGTCCCGCAGGCCGGAGGCATCCGCCGCGGCCACGTGCAGGAGATAGTCGTCGGCCCCCGCAGTGTGGAACAGGCCGATCACTCCGGGCCAGTGCGGTGCCGCATCCCGGAACTCGTCGATCTGTCCGCGGGCATGCTTGACCAGCCGGATCGAGATCAGCGCCTGCAGAGATGCCCCGAGCGCGGCGAGATCGATGATCGCGCGGTAGCCGCGGATGTGGCCGAGCTGCTGGAGCCGGCGCAGGCGCAGCGACACCGTGGATTCCGCAACCCCGATTTCGGCGGCCAGTGCGGCCCCGGAGGCGCGGGCGTTGATGGACAGCGCACGCAGCAGGGCGCGGTCGACGCGGTCGATTTCGGTTTTCTTCGGTTCCATCGGCTCACTCTTTCGTCACTGAGCAGTTTATGCGACGATCGGCCGGGTTTCGGAAGGGTCTGCAGGCCCTATTGCGGACGAGGACAGAATCTGTTTTCGTCTGAGCATGATGCCAACGACGCCGCACCTGGAAACCATCGCCGTGCACGCCGGGATGGAGGGTGTGACCGAGTCGGGTTCCCATGTGCCGGTGATCGACCTGTCCACAACCAATCCCCTGGCCGGGGTGGAGCGCGGCGGCGACTCCTACGAGAATCTGGCCACCGGCGGCGTCATCGGTGCTGGGGACTCCGCGGTGTACCAGAGGCTCTGGCAGCCCGGCGTGGCCCGGTTCGAGACCGCTCTCTCCGCCCTGGAGGGTACGGAGGGCACCGTCGCCTTCGCCAGCGGGATGGCCGCGCTGGCGGCCGTGCTGATCGCATCCGTCGCCGCCGGCACGCCGCACATCGTGGCTCTGCGTCCGATCTATGGCGGGACGGACCATGTGCTGGCCACCGGTCTGCTCGGCACGACGGTCACCTGGGTCGACGCTGCCGGCGTGGCGGCGGCAATCAGGTCCGACACCGGGCTGGTCATCCTCGAGTCGCCCGCGAACCCCAGCCTGGCCCTGACCGATATCCGGGCCGTGGCGGATGCCGCCGGCCGGGTCCCCGTGCTCGTGGACAACACCTTCGCCACCCCGGTGCTGCAGCGACCGGTGGAGGCGGGCGCGACCCTGGTGCTGCACAGTGCCACCAAGTTCCTCGGCGGCCACGGGGACGTGATGGGCGGCACGGTTTCGGGCCCCGAGGACTGGCTGGTGCGTCTGCGGCAGGTGCGCGCGCTGACCGGCGGCATCCTGCATCCGTTCGCCGCCTACCTGCTGCACCGGGGCCTGCGCACGCTTCCCGTGCGCGTGCGGGCCCAGCAGGCCACCGCTGCAGCCGTCGCCGAGGGCCTCGTTGGCCATCCGGCCCTGGCCCGCGTGCTCTACCCCGGGCTGCCCGGGCAGGACCCGCAGAACCTGATCGGGCGCCAGTGCACGGGTGCCGGGTCGATCATCGCGCTCGACTTCGCCGGCGGGTTCGACGCGGCCGTCCGCTTCACCGAAGCCTGCCGGCTGATCACCCACGCGGTGTCCCTCGGCGGGGTGGATTCGCTGGTGCAGCATCCGGCGTCCCTGACCCACCGCCCGGTCGAGGCCGGGGCGCGACCGGGCGCGGGCATCGTGCGCATCTCGATCGGTCTGGAGCACCCCGACGACCTGCTCGCCGACATCCTGGCTGCACTGGACGTGCCTGCCGCCGTCGACCGGGGCTGCGCGGTCCCGCTGCCCCAGGAGGCCGTCGCCTGAGTTCCCGTTCCGGTCGAGAGTGCCCGCTGCGCGGGTCACTCTCGACCGGAACGGGAACAGTGGGCTCAGCTGCGACCGAGGCGGCGGCGGAGCAGGTCGATCCGGTTCTGCAACTGCGTCACGCTGGCCTGCGCCACGGCGGGACCACCGCACTCGCGCCGGAGTTCCGCGTGCACCATGCCGTGCGGCTCCTGGGCCAGCTTCGACCACATGCCCACCAGGCTCGCCAGCAGGGTGCGCTGTTCCTTCAGCGTGCGGTACAGGGGCGGGGGCTCCTCCGGTGCGATCTCGCCGGTGACCGGGTCCTTGCGACGGTCCGTGGAACGCTTGGCCTGCCGGTGCTGTCGCTGGCGCAGCAACTCGGAGACCTGCTCGGGTTCGAGCAGCCCCGGGATGCCGATGAAGTCGAATTCCTCGTCGGTGCCCGGCTCGGCCAGCTCTCCGAACTCGTCCCCGTTGAACATGACCATGTCGAAGGTGGCCTGGGAGTCGATGGCCTGCCAGGTGAATTCCTCGCCGAGGTCGTCGGAGGCCTTGTCCGCCTTGTTCGCGTCGGCGACCATGGCGTCTTCGGGGTTGTACATCCCGTCTTCGCCGTCATCCCGGTTGCTGCGGTCCAGGGCGTGGTCACGCTCCAGCTCGAGCGCATTCGCCAGGCTGAGCAGGCTCGGCACGTTGGGCAGGAAGATCGACGCCGTCTCGCCTCGACGGCGGGCGCGCACGAACCGGCCGATGGCCTGCGCGAAGAACAGCGGGGTGGATGCGCTGGTCGCGTACACGCCCACGGCCAGACGGGGCACGTCGACGCCCTCGGACACCATCCGCACCGCCACCATCCAGCGCGAAGTGCTGTGCGAGAACTCGTCGATCCGGTCGCTGGACTCCTTCTCGTCGGAGAGCACGACGGTCACCGACTCCCCCGAGATCTCCTGCAGGATGGCCGCGTACGCGCGTGCCATGGTCTGGTCGGTCGCGATCACCAGTCCCCCGGCGTCCGGGATGCCGTGGCGCACCTGGGTCAGCCGCGAGTCCGCGGCGCGCAGAACCGCCGGGATCCACTGGCCGGTGGGTTCCAGGGCGGTGCGCCAGGCCTGGGAGGTGATGTCTTTGGTGTTGCCCTCGCCGAGTTTCGCTTCCATCTCGTCGCCTGCGCGGGTGCGCCATTTCATGTGCCCGGCGTAGACCATGAACATGACCGGGCGCACGACGCCGTCTTCGAGGGCGCGGCCGTAGCCGTAGTTGTAGTCGCTCTGGGACAGACGGATGCCGTGCTCGTCGGGCAGGTAGCTCACGAACGGGATCGGCGAGGTGTCCGAGCGGAACGGAGTGCCGGTCAGCGAGAGCCGGCGGGTGGCCGGTTCGAACGCCTCCCGGATCGCGTCGCCCCAGCTCAGGGCGTCCCCGCCGTGGTGCACCTCGTCCAGGATCACGAGGGTGCGGCTGGACTGCGTGAGTTGCCGGTGCAGCGCGGCCCGACTGGCCACCTGGGCGTAGGTGACGGCGATGCCGTGGTAGTGGTTGCCGTAGCGGCCGTTGGCGTTCTTGAAGTTCGGGTCCAGCCGGATGCCCGCCCGCGCGGCGGCATCCGCCCACTGGCGCTTGAGATGCTCGGTGGGTGCGACCACCGTGATGCTGTCGATCAACCGGCGCGCCTTGAGCTCGGCGGCGAGCCGCAGGGCGAAGGTCGTCTTGCCGGCGCCGGGCGTGGCCGCGGCGAGGAAATCGCGCGGCTGATGCAGGAAATAGGCTTCCAGGGCCTCGGCCTGCCAGGCGCGCAGCTTGCCCGCCGTGCCCCACGCGGCGCGTTCCGGGAAGGACGGTGAGAGGTGTTCGGCTGCACTCGTCCCCTGGGCAGGTCCGAAAGCAGGTGGAGTATTCACTTCATAAGAACTTACCCGTTGCGCCGCGCGTTGCGCGCGCACGGGTCGTCGCTCAGCCGGCGGCCAGCTCCCCCGGGTGGGTGAAACGCCAGCCGGGTCCCGGGTCGCTGATCGTGGTGTCGAGCACCAGGGGGACGCTGACGGTGTCAGCGCCGACGGCGAAGTCGACCGTGCCGACGGGGTCGCCGGCGTCGCCGAGGGTGAGCTTCTCGGCCGTCGGCCGGACGGTGATGGGGGTGTCCGACCAGACGATTGCGGAGGCCTCGCGGTCCGTGACCGCCTGGCTCTCCTGTCCCCACTGAGTGCCGTAGTCGGCGTAGGCCGCGCCCTTGTCCGTCAGCTTGACCTGCCGGAAACCGGGTTCGACGCTGTCGATCAGGTCCGCAATCGACTGGTTCAGCTCGGTGTGGGTGTCCCCGCCGAGCATGACGCCGACCAGGGTGACGGTCTTCCCCCCGACCTTGAACTCGGCCGAGAACAGCAGGCAGGCGCCCGCCTCATCCGTCGTCCCGGTCTTGAGACCCGTGACGCCGTGCTTGCCGAGGAGTTTGTTGGTGTTGGTGACGGTACCGATGACGGGCAGGTCGGCGGTTTTCATCGAGACGATCGAGGCGAGAGCGGGGTTCTCCAGCACCAGCTTGCCGATCTTGACCAGGTCGGCGAGGCTGCTCTTGCTGCCCGGCGACAACCCGCTCGTGTCGGCCACGACGGTGTCGTTCAGGCCGTGCGCGGCGAGCCAGGTTTCCGCGGCGGCCAGGTACGCGTCGACGGATCCGAAGGCCCAGACGGCCAGGGAGATGCTGTAGTTGTTCGCGGAGGGCAGGAGCATGGCCTCGAACGCCTGGCGCTGGCTGAGCACCATGCCGGCGGACACCGGGGCGACCGAACCGTTCTCGGCGACGACCTGATAATAGATGTCCACGTCGTCGTCGGTGAATTTGATGTCGGGTCCGGCCTGCTTGGTGGTGAGGGGCTTCTTCTCGAGCACGACGAGGGAGGTCACCATCTTGGTGATGCTCGCAATCGGCACCGAGCCCTGCTCGCCGGTGGAACCGAGGAGGTCGGGGTAACCGACGGCGCCGATCGCCCCGGCGCCCACGCCCGGCCAGTCCAGCTCGGCGGCGGGCTGGGTCAGTTCCGCGGGCTTGCTCACCTCGACGGCCGCGGCCGGCGCCGGGGCCAGCCCCGTGCCGGAGAGGTAGCCGACACCGGAGAGAAGGACCACAAGACCACCCGCAACGGCGAAACGACGACGGCGGTAGATTTGGCCTCGGGTCATCGTCATCCGTCGATTCTACCCACGACCCCTGTGCCGGACCTGCTATACCCTGACCCGCAGGGCGTAGAGGGCCACGGCACTCGCCGAGGCCACGTTGAGCGAATCGACGCCGTGCAGCATGGGGATTGTGACCACCGTGTCCGCGGCGGAGAGCGCCTGGGTGCTGAGACCGTCACCCTCGGCGCCGAGGATGAGCGCCAGGCGTTCCGGGGCGTCACCGGCGAACTGTTCCAGCGTCACGGCATCGTCGGAGAGCGCCAGGGCGGCCAGGTGGAAACCGGCCTCGTGCAGCAGCGGCGCCGCTGCGGCCCACTCCGGCAGCCGGGTCCACGGCACCTGCAGCACCGTGCCCATGCTCACCCGCACGCTCCGCCGGTACAGTGGATCGGCGCAGCGCGGGGTGATCAGCACGGCGTCGGCACCGAGTCCGGCGACCGAGCGGAAGATGGCGCCCACATTGGTGTGATCGACGATGTCTTCGAGAATCACGATTCTGCGGGCATCCCGGATCACCTCGCTCACGGGAGCGAGGGGCGGGCGGTGCATGGCCGCCAGCGCACCGCGGTGCAGGTTGTACCCCGTGAGCCGTTCCAGCACGGATGCGGCGCCGACGTAGACGGGCACGTCCGGCCAGTCCGCCAGCAGGGGCAGCACGTCGGGCAGCCACTGCTCCTGCAGCAGCACGGAGCGCGGCCGGTGCCCGGCGGCAAGCGCCCGGGTGATCACCTTGCTCGACTCGGCGATGTAGAGGCCACTCGCCGGTTCCGAGACGCGGCGCAGGGCCACATCCGTCAGCCTCGAGTAGTCGGCCAGACCGGGCAGGTCGAGGTCTTCAATGTGAACGATCTGCACAGCGGCGGCGCCTTTCCAGGGGGTGAACCTCTCCAGCCTGCCAGTTCCGTCACCAACTGGAAAACCGGCGAGTTTAGACTCGGGTGTACAAGAGATGGAGCAGCATGAGCACCGAGACGCTTCCGAACGCCGCCGCAGCCGCGACCGCGGCTCATGCCGCGCTCGAATCAGCGCTCGACGCCGTGGCCGCGCTGCTGCGGGGCAAGCGCACCGCGGTGCTGACGGGCGCCGGGGTCAGCACCGATTCCGGTATTCCCGACTACCGAGGCAAGGGCGCCCCCGTGCGCACACCGATGAATTTCCAGACTTTCGTCGGCGACGAACGTGCCCGCAAACGCTACTGGGCCGGCAGCCACCTCGGCTGGCGCCGATTCCGGGAGGCGGAACCCAACCTGGGGCATCGGTCCCTCGCCCGGCTGGAGCAGAGCGGCGCGATCTCGGGGGTCATCACCCAGAACGTCGACGGCCTGCACACCAGGGCCGGGTCCCGGCACGTCGTGGACCTGCACGGCTCCATGGACCTCGTCGTCTGCCTGGACTGCGGTCAGGCGTTCGGCCGGGACAGCATCGCCGCCCGACTCGAGGCGTCCAATCCGGCCCTACTGGTGCCGGAATCGGTGCGATCGGCCCCGGACGGCGACGCGGAGGTCACCGACGTCGACGGTTTCACCGTGCCCGGCTGCACGGTCTGCGGCGGGATGCTCAAGCCCAACGTGGTCTTCTTCGGGGAACTCGTTCCGACCGTGAAATTCACCGAGGCCACCGCCCTGGTCTCCGGGGCCGAGGCGCTGGTCATCGCCGGCTCATCCCTGTTCGTCAACTCCGGCATCCGGCTCCTCGAGCAGGCCCGCCGGCGCAAGCTGCCCATCGTCGTGATCAACCGGGGCGAGACCAAGGGCGACGGGCGCGCCCTGATCAAGCTGGAGGCCGGCACGTCGGAGTCGCTGGCGGGGCTGGCAGTGCGGCTCGGATGACCAGGCTCTCGATCGTGCGCCACGGCCAGACCGAGTGGAACCTTCACACCCGGATCCAGGGCAGCACGGACATCCCGCTGAATTCGACCGGCCGCGCCCAGGCCGCCGAGGCCGGGTTGCGCCTGCGTGCCCACCACTGGGACAGGATTGTCACCAGTCCGCTGGACCGGGCGCATGAGACCGCCCGGATCATCGCCGGGGAGCTGGGACTGCCCGGGCCGGAGGTCATCCCGGCCCTCACCGAACGCCACCACGGCCAAATCGAAGGCCTGACCTTCGCCGAACGCCAGCGTCGCTTTCCCGACGGGGTCGCCGTCCCCGGCCTGGAGACGCGCCAGGCGGTGCTGGACCGGGTGTTGCCGGCTTTCGCTCTGGTGTCCGCCGAGCATCCGGGCGAGTCGGTGCTCGTCATCTGCCACGGCGGAGTGATCGGCACCCTGATCCGGAGCATGACGTCCGGCGAACGACCACGTCAGAACGAGCTCATCGCCAACGGCTCCGTGCACGACTTCGTCTGGCGGGATGGCCGGCTGCATCTCGAGCATTTCGACGCGACCCTGCGCACCGTCGCCGAGAACACGCACTACACGGGCTGAGCCGACTCGGTGCCCGCCTCGGTGCCGATACCGGGCCGAGTGTCGGTTCCGGCCCCGCGGCCGCCGTCGGACGCAAGCCCGGTGAGCAGCGCCAGAAGCTTCCGGGCGGAGTCGTGCCAGGTGAAGCGGGCGGCCTGGCCGAGGGATTTCCCGGAGCGGTCGGCCCACTCGCCCGGCTCGTCGAGCCGCCTCACCGCGGCCGCGAGGGCCTGCGCACTGGTGGGGTCGAAGTACAGCGCGGCGTCGCCGCCGATTTCCCGGAAGATGGGAATGTCGCTCACGACGACCGGGAGGCCGAGCCCCATCGCCTCGACCAGGGGGATGCCGAAGCCTTCGTCCAGGGAGGCGCTGACGAGGGCGGTCGCCGAACGCAGGACATCGACGTACTCCTCGTCGGTCACGCCGTCGTGGAAGACCAGCCGGGCCTTCGGGGCGAGCGCGATCAGGCGTTCCCGCTCCGGCGCCGGGACCCGGCTCATCAGGTGCAGCTCGTGCTCCGGCAGCTCCGCCGCGGCCCGGACGAGGGTGTCGACGTTCTTGTAGGGCATGAACGAGCCCATGTACACGAGCCGGCCGGTGGCCGGCGTGCGGCGGCGTTCCGGCGCGGCCGTGAGTGCGCCGGCGGCGTTGGGGATCACGGTGATCGGCCGACGGGTCAGGCGGTGTTCCAAGATCAGGTCGCGGGTGGTCGCGGAGACCGTCACGACCCCGTCTGCGCGGTTCAGGAGCATCCGTTGCGGCCACCAGGACAGGTGGTACAGGCGCCAGAGCACGCGCACGAAGGCCGGGAGGTCTCGCGGCGGGGTGGGATTGCGGTAGTAGATCAGGTCGTGCACGGTCAGGATCAGGTGGTATCGCCGCCCCCAGGACCCCATCGTTTGCATGGGGCTGAACACGACGCCCGGCTGGAGCCGGTTGAGCTGCCGGGCGAGGAACGGTTCACGGATGCTGGTGGGCGCGCTCACGAGCTGCCAGGGCAGGTCGGGCAGCAGGTCGAGTTGCCGGTGGTCGTTGATGAGCATTGTCACCGGGTGCAGTTTGCCCAGTTCGGTGACCAGGCCGGCCGTGTAGCGGCTGATGCCGTCGTGTCGGTCGAACCGGGTGTAGCGGCAGTCGAAGAGGATTCTCATGCCGGGTTCCGCTCGCTCAGGAACCCGCGCAGCGCGTCGGCCGCCTGGGCCGGCACCTCGTAGTGGATGAGGTGTCCCACCCCGGGGATCACGTGCAGGGTCGCATCCGGGAACAGTCTCTGCAGGCGGTGCTGGGCCGCGACCGGCGTGATGTCGTCCTTCTCCGCGGCGATGAGCAGGGTCGGCTGGCGGATCCGGGCGGCGAACTCGCTGACATCGGCGCCGACGGAGGCGGTGAACGCCTCCAGCACGACGCGCCGGTCCGCGAAGGCGGAGAAGTACCGGTCGTGCTGGTCGTGGATCCAGCGACGGAGCCCGCGGTCCCCGGTCTTCGCCATCGTCACGCTCATCACCCGGACGATCAGCCGGTTGCGCAGCAGGGCGAAGCCGAGCCGCTCCGGCAACCGTGCCCCCGCCCAGTAGTAGAACACGGCCAGTCGGGTGAGGATGCCCCGCGGTCCGGCCAGCGCCGGGGCGGCGATGGGATTGACCAGCACCACCTCGTCCGCAGGCAGTCCGCCGGCGACGGACGCGGCCACGACGATGGACCCGAAGGAGTGCCCGAGCACAACGACCCGCCCGGTCGGGGCAAGTCCCGTGACGAAGTCCGCGAGCCAGCGGCCGTAGCCGGCGATGTCGTGGCCGCCCTGCGGCAGCGCCTCCGACTCGCCGAAGCCCGGCAGGTCCGGTGAGATCATGCGGTAACCCGGCAGCTGCGCGACCACCGGTTCGAGCCCGTGGTGATCTCCCCGGAAGCCGTGCACCATCACGATCGTCGTCGCGCCGGCCGGGTCTCCGTATTCCCAGAACCGCGTACGGCTTCCGAGCACGGTCACGGTATGGGCATTCACGGGGATACGCGCGAGCATCGCGTCGTAGGGAGAGGGAACGTTCATCAGACCAAGTTTAGGGCGGCGGGTGTCACCCATCCGAACCTAAAACCGGCCGGTGATCCTAGAATCGGGGTGATCACTCTCGCTTTCAGTGCCCCGCGGACAGGAAGGAACAACGTGAGCTTCACCGCCCCCATCCAGCTGCCCGGTCTCACCCTCGACCCGCGCTGGTACAAGCGCGCGGTGTTCTATGAGGTGATGGTGCGGTCCTTCGTCGACAGCAACGGGGACGGCGCCGGTGACATGGCCGGGCTGATCTCACGGCTCGACTACATGCAGTGGCTCGGCATCGATGCCCTCTGGATCCCGCCGTTTTTCTCCTCCCCGCTCAAGGATGGCGGTTACGACGTGTCCGATTACCGATCGATCCTGCACGATTTCGGCACCCTCGACGAGTTCAAGGAGCTCGTGACCAAGGCCCACGAACGCAATATGCGCATCGTCATTGACCTCCCGCTGAACCACACCTCTGACCAGCATGCCTGGTTTCAGGAGTCCAGGGAACACCCGGAGGGCCCCTACGGCGACTACTACGTGTGGAGCGACACCGATGAGAAGTATCCGGACATCCGCATCATCTTCACCGACACGGAGGAGTCGAACTGGGCTTTCGACGCCGTGCGGCGGCAGTTCTACTTCCACCGGTTCTTCTCGCACCAGCCCGACCTGAATTTCGAGAACCCCGCCGTGCACGAGTCCGTCTTCGAGGTCGTGCGGTTCTGGCTCGACCTGGGCGTGGACGGCTTCCGCCTCGACGCCATCCCCTATCTGTACGAATCGGATGAGGGGAACGGCGAGGGTGAGCCGCCCACCCACGAATTCATCCGGAAGCTGCGCAGGATGGTCGACCGGGACTAGCCGGGCCGGATCATGATCGCCGAGGCCAACCCGTGGCCTCGGGAGGTGGCCGCGTTCCAGGGTTCCGAAGCCGAGCCCAAATGTCACATGGCCTTCGATTTCCCGGTGATGCCCCGCATCTTCTACTCGCTCCGGTCGCAACGGGCCGACGAACTCGTCCGGGTCCTGTCCGAGACGACGGACATTCCTGAGGCCGCCGGCTGGGCCGTGTTCCTGCGCAACCACGACGAACTGACCCTGGAGATGGTGAGCGAGGAGTACCGGCAGGCGATGTACGGCTGGTACGCGTACGACCCACGGATGCGCGCGAACCTCGGTATCCGCCGCCGCCTCGCTCCCCTGCTGGACAATTCCCGGTCCGAGATGGAACTGGCCCACGCTCTCCTGTCCGCCCTGCCCGGCAGCCCGTTCCTGTATTACGGCGACGAAATCGGCATGGGTGACAATATCTGGCTCCCCGACCGGGACAGCTCGCGCACGCCGATGCAGTGGACCCCGGACCGGAACGCCGGCTTCTCGGACGCGAACCCCGGCAAGCTCTAGCTCCCGGTCGTCATGTCGCTCGTCTACCACTACACCCAGACCAACGTCGAGACGCACCTGGCCAAGTCGAGTTCGCTGCTGCACTGGGTGCGCAACGTCATCCATGTGCGCAAGAACCACCCGACCTTCGGTCTCGGATCGATCCGTGTCGTGCAAACGGACCACGAATCGGTGCTCGCCTTCACTCGCGAGTACGCCGGATCGGGGACGAGCTTCGGGGACCAGCCGGAAACGGTGCTGTGCGTGTTCAACTTTTCGCACAACCCCATCGCCGTCCGGATCCAGGATCCCCAGCTGGCCGGGAGCGGCCTCCGCGACGTCTTCGGCGGATCGGTCTTCCCCAGCTTCGACGACGAGGGATCGCTCACTCTCACCCTCGGGGCCCAGAGTTTCTTCTGGCTGCACTGCGGCTGAACGGCGGTCTCCACGGGGCGGCATCATCCGATGACGGCGGTCGGCCCTAGGCTTTCCCCATGAGCAACTGGAGTGATACCCTCGCCGTTTTCGACCTCGAGACGACCGGCATCGATGTGGAGACGTGCCGCATCGTGTCTGCCACCGTGGCCATCATCGATGCGACCGGGCAGGTGCTCGAGCGCGTCGACTGGCTCCTCAACCCCGGGATCGACATCCCGGTGCAGGCCACCAATGTGCACGGCATCACCACCAAGCACGCCGTGCTGAACGGGCGTGACGCTGCCGACGGCGTCGCCGAGATCGTGGCGACCATCCGGGAGCATCTGGCCCGCGGTCTCCCCCTGGTCGCTTACAACGCGCCGTACGACCTGACCCTGCTCAACCGCGAGTGCCTCCGCTATGGGGTGTCGCCGCTCGTCTCACCCTCTCCCGTCGTGGACCCGCTGGTCATCGACAAGGCCGTCGACCGGTACCGCAAGGGAAAGCGAACCCTCGAGGTCACGAGCGCGTTCTACGGGGTCTCCCTGGACGACGCGCATGACTCCGGGGCGGATGCGGTCGCCGCCGGCAGGGTGGCCCAGGCCATCGCCCGGGCGCACGTGAAGACGCTGCCGGTCGAGGTGGGCGACCTGCACCTGCTGCAGGCCCAGTGGTCCCTGCAGCAGGCCGAAAACTTCCAGGCCTACATGCGCCGTGAGCGTGACCCTGCGTTCGTCGCAGCCGGCGCCTGGCCCGAGCGCTAGAAACGACCGAGCGAATACACGCAAAAGGGCGGCCAGCCGAAGCTGGTCGCCCTTTTGCGTGTTACGCCGCGATGGGGTGGGTGTTACTTGCCGAAACCCTTGTACCGCGAGTTGAACTTCTCGACGCGTCCGGCCGAGTCCATGATGCGCTGCTTGCCGGTGTAGAAAGGGTGCGACTCCGACGAGATCTCAACGTCGATGACCGGGTAGGTGGTTCCATCAGTCCACTCGATGGTCTTGGAGCTGGAGACCGTCGAACGGGTAAGGAACGTCGCACCCGACGCCAGGTCGCGGAAAACCACGGGAGCGTACGTGGGGTGAATGTCAGACTTCATGAAGACTTCCTTATTGCTGTTCGATTGGTGAGTTGCGCTTCGATTAGCGAGTTCAGACTCGCCAGTTACGGCAGAAAAAATGTGCGGTCCGAGGACCGACTGTCAAGTTTAGCAGAATCCTGCCGCAGTGAGGGCCATCCGTGGCGGTCAGGCCGCTCGGGCGCCGAAACGCCCGTCGGTCTCGCGCAGCTCGATCGGCAGCCCGAATGATTCGGTGAGGGATTCCGCGGTCAGGGCCTCCGCCAGCGGACCGGCACTGACGACACGGCCCCCGTTGAGCAGCAGCGCATGCGTGAAACCGAGGGGGATCTCCTCGACGTGGTGGGTGACCATGATGATGGCCGGGGACTGCGGCTCGCTCGCATACCCGCCGAGCAGTTGGAGAAGTTCCTCGCGCGCGCCCAGGTCCAGGCTGGCCGCCGGCTCGTCCAGGAGCAGAACCTCAGGGTCGGTCATGACGGACCGGGCGATCTGCACGCGCTTCTGCTCGCCGTCGCTGAGGGTGCCGAACTTGCGGTCGGCCAGCGTGTCGAGCTTCCACTCGCTGAGAACGCGCTGGGCCCGTCGTTCGTCGATCGCCTCGTATTCCTCGGTCCAGCGACCCGTGACCGAGTAGGCGGCCGTCATGACGACGTCGAGGACCTTTTCGTTCGCGGGTACCTTACGGGCCATGGCAGTGGAGGCGAATCCGATCCGCGGGCGGAGCTCGAACAGGTCGGTGCGACCGATCGGCTCTTCGAGCACTTCCGCGCTTCCGCTGGAGGGGTGCACGAGTGCGGCCGCGATCTGCAGGAGGGTCGTTTTCCCGGCGCCGTTCGGGCCGAGAATCACCCAGCGCTGGTCGTCATCAACACTCCAATTCACTGAGTCGAGGATGGTTGTGCCATCCCGGACGACGGAGACGTCGGTGAAGTGAAGAACGTTGACCATAGAGCCATGCTATCTGCCGTGGTGCGGCGCGGGGCACGCAGGCCCGGCGCCGCACCACGCGGATAGCCGTTCTGGGCTCAGTACTTCTGGGCTCAGTACTTCACTTCCAGGCTCAGAGCAGTGACGCGTAGATCTCCCGGGTGCGGGTGGCGATCTGGCTCCAGCTGAACTTCTGTTCCGCACGGACGCGCCCGGCCCGGCCCATTTCGGCGGCCAGCGCCGGGTCGGAGAGCACCTCGATCAGCGTGCGGGACAGGTCGGCCACGAAGAGATCCGGGTCGATGGGCGTCCCGGTTCCGTCGGTGGCCTGGTCGATCGGCACCAGCCGGCCGGTGACACCGTCGGCAACGACCTCGGGGATGCCGCCGGTCGCCGTTCCCACTACCGGCAGCCCGCAGGCCATGGCCTCCAGGTTGACGATGCCGAGCGGTTCGTAGACCGACGGGCAGACGAAGACGGTGCCGGCGGTGAGCACGGCCGCGAGCTCGTGCTGCGGCAGGAGACGGTCGATCCAGACCACGCCGGAACGTTCCCGCTGCAACGCTTCGACGCCCGCGGTGACCTCGGCCATGATGCCCGGGGTGTCCGGCGCACCGGCGCAGAGCACGAGCTGAACGTCCGGCGGGAGGGTCGCAGCGGCGCGGAGCAGGTAGGGCAGGCCTTTCTGCCTCGTGATGCGGCCCACGAAGACCACGGCGGGACGGTCCGGGTCGATGCCCAGCCCCCGCACGACGTCCTCGTCTTCGGTCGGCTTCCACCGTTCGAGGTCGATGCCGTTGTAAACGACCTGCACGCGGGACTCGTCCAGCGCCGGGTAACTGCGGAGGATGTCGCGGCGCATGCCCCCGCTCACGGCGATGACGGCATCCGCGGCCTCGAAGGCCGTGCGCTCGATCCAGCTGGAGACCCGGTAGCCGCCGCCGAGCTGCTCGGCCTTCCACGGCCGGAGGGGCTCGAGGCTGTGCGCCGTCACCACGTGCGGGACTCCGTGCAGCAGCTTGGCGAGGTGGCCGGCGCCGTTGGCGTACCAGGTGTGCGAGTGCACGATGTCGGCACCCTGCACGTCCTGGGCCATCTGGAGGTCCACGCCGAGCGTGGCCAGGGTCGCGTTCGCATCCGCGAGCTCGGTCGGCACATCGTAAGCGAACGTATCGGGGGCGTCCCGCGCTGCGCCGAAGCACCGCACCACCACATCGATGTCGGTGCGGAGGGCTCGAACAAGCTCCGCGACGTGCACGCCAGCCCCGCCGTAAATCTCCGGGGGGTATTCCTTCGTAAGTAGATCGACTCGCATGAGGCAAAGCTAGCGCAGGCTGGCCCGTGACACACCGACACGTGCTGGATCGAGGCATGGAATGGCCCTACTCTGAAGTCATGCAGTCAAAGAAGATCTTCGGAATCGTGCTCGCCGGCGGAGAAGGTAAGCGGCTTATGCCGTTGACCGAGGACCGTGCGAAACCGGCGGTGCCCTTCGGGGGTCATTACCGGCTGATTGACTTCGCCTTGTCAAATCTGATCAACTCCGGGCTCACGCAACTCGTCGTGCTCACCCAGTACAAGTCACACAGCCTCGACCGGCATGTGTCCCAGACCTGGCACGTCTCCGGCGGCCTGTTCAACTCTTATATCGCCTCCGTGCCCGCGCAGCAGCGCCTCGGCAAACGCTGGTTCAGCGGTTCGGCCGACGCGATCCTGCAGAGCCTCAACCTGATCCACGACGAGAAGCCCGACATCGTCGTCGTCGTCGGCGCCGACCACGTCTACCGCATGGACTTCAGCCAGATGATCCAGGCGCACATCGCCTCGGGAGCGGCGGCGACCGTCGCGGCCATCCGTCAGCCGATCGCCCTCGCCGACCAGTTCGGCGTGATCGAGGTCGACGCGGCCACCCCGGATCGCATCCGCGACTTCCGGGAGAAGCCGAAGGACGCCATCGGCCTCGCCGATGCGCCGCATGAGGTCTTCGCGTCCATGGGCAACTACGTTTTCAACACGGATGCCCTGATCGAGGCCGTTCTCCGCGACGGGGAACGTACCGACTCGAGCCACGACATGGGCGGCGACATCATCCCTGACTTCGTGTCCCGCGGCGAGGCGGGGGTCTATGACCTCAAGCTCAACGACGTGCCCGGGTCCACCGACCGCGACCGCGACTACTGGCGCGATGTGGGTACCATCGACTCGTTCTTCGAGGCGCACCAGGACCTGATCAGCGCCCTGCCCGTGTTCAACCTCTACAACCAGAAGTGGCCGATCTTCAGCCAGCAGCTGAACTCGCCGCCGGCGAAGTTCGTGCGCGACGGGCGGGGCTTCCTCGGCACCATGATCGACTCGATCGTGTCCCTGGGCTGTGTCATCTCGGGTGCGCACATCGAACGCAGCGTCCTCGGCCCGTGGGCCGCAATCGATTCCGGTGCCCAGGTCGTCGACTCGATTGTCTTCGACCGGGTGCAGATCAAGGCGGGCGCGACCGTGCGCCGGGCCATCCTGGACAAGAACGTGGTCGTCGCCGCCGGCGCCGAGGTCGGGGTCGACCATGACCGTGACCGGGCCCGCGGGTTCAGCGTCACCGATTCCGGCATCACCGTGGTGGGCAAGGGAGTGCACGTCAACCCGTGACCGGTCCCGCGCGTTTCCTCGTGGTCCTGGACGCCGACTCCACGCTGATCGAGAACGAGGTGATCGAGCTGCTCGCGGACGCGGCGGGCTCGCTGGCCCTGGTCGCCGAGGTGACCGAACGGGCGATGCTCGGCGAGATCGATTTCGCCGAGAGCCTGCGGGAGCGGGTGCGGACCCTCGCGGGTCTTCCCACCGGCGTGTTCGAGGAGGTGGGGCGGTTGGTCCGCCCCACCCTCGGGGTGCCCAATCTGATCGCCGGCCTGCATTCGAACGGGAGTCTGATCGGAGTCGTCTCGGGCGGGTTCCATGAGATCCTCGACCCCCTCGCCGAGACTCTCGGACTGGACCACTGGCGAGCCAACCGTCTCGAGGTGGCCGACGGGCGCCTGACCGGCGGCCTGCTCGGCCCGATCATCGACGCGGCGGCCAAAGCGGCCACATTGCGCGAGTGGGCCGCACTGGAGTGCGTCGCGCTCCCCCAGACCGTCGCCGTCGGGGACGGGGCCAACGACCTGCAGATGCTGCACGCCGCCGGGCTCGGGATCGCATTCAACGCGAAGCCGGTGGTCAGGGAACAGGCCGACCTGGCCATCGACATCCGGGACCTCAGCCAGGTGCTCCCGATGCTGGGGCTGCGCGGTTAGTGCCCCATGCCCAGGCCGCCGTCGACGGGGATGACCGCGCCGGAGATATAGGCGGCATCGTCGCCGGCGAGCCAGGTGACGACACGCGCGACCTCACCCGGTGTGGCGAAACGGCCGGCCGGGATGCTTCGCTTGTAATCGGCCTGCTGTGACTCGGACAGCTGGGCCGTCATGTCGGTCTCGATGAAGCCGGGGGCCACGACGTTGGCCGTGATCCCTCGGGCACCGAGTTCCCGGGTGACCGAGCGGGCCAGACCGATCAGGCCGCTCTTGGACGCGGAGTAGTTGACCTGTCCGGCCGACCCGTGCAGGCCGACCACGCTGGAGATCAGCACGATGCGGCCGAATCGGGCCTTGAGCATGCCCTTCGACGCCCGCTTGACCACGCGGAACGCCCCGCTGAGGTTGGTGTCGATGACCGACGTGAAATCCTCCTCCGTCATGCGCATCAGCAGGGTGTCGCGGGTGATGCCGGCGTTGGCGACGACAACTTCCACCGGGCCCAGGGCGGCTTCGATCTCGGTGAAGGCGGCGTCGATCGAGGCGGCATTGGTCACGTCGGCGCGCACGGTCAGGCTGCCGGCGGGGCCCTCGCCGCTTCTCGCCGTCACGGCCACCCGGTGGCCCTGGCGGACGAACTCCTCGGCGATGGAGAAACCGATTCCGCGGTTTCCGCCGGTGACAAGAACGGTGCGGCCAGTCGTCATTTGCGGGTCCTATCTCTTCCCAGCGAACGAACACCGTGCGCACGTATATTCCAGTTTAGGCGGTGCAGGTCATCGTTCGACGAGACGTAGGCTTAACACGGAAAACTTCACCGACTGACCGAATCGATGGCACTCATGAAACAGCAGTCGATCACCACTCTCCCGCCTTCACCCGATGAGGAGCGGCGATCCCGGATGATCAAGTATTCGATCGCCATGGGCATCCGCATGGTCTGCATCGTGCTGATGCTCTTCGTGCAGGGCTGGTGGCTGCTCCTGTGCGCCATCGGTGCGATCGCACTGCCCTACTTCGCCGTCGTCGTGGCGAACGTGCAGGGCGGGGGCGCCCGTGCCACCGTGGTAAGGCCGGGCGCGATCCAGGTACACCGGCTGCCGGACAAGGATGAGAGCGGAACGTGATCGGGCTCGGAACTGAGCCAGAGAAGACGACGTGCTCCCGGGCTGGATGCCGCGAGGCTGCGGGCTGGCGGGTGGACTGGCGCAATCCCCGCATCCACTCCGCCGACCGGGTCAAGACCTGGCTCGCCTGTGACGAGCACGTCGACTATCTCCGGGATTTCCTGGCCAGCCGGGACTTCCCGGTATCCGTGGTCCCGCTCGCCCCCTCGCCGGAAGCGGAACCGGCGTGACCGGTTGGAGGTTCGCGTTCACCCGGCGCTGGGCCGGCTACCTCGCGGTGACCATCCTCTTCGCCGCGGTGTGCGCCGGGCTCGGGCTGTGGCAGATTGCCCGCCGGGATCAGGCCCTCGCGGAAATCAGAAGGGTGGAGGCCAACTACGGTGCGACACCCGTGCCGCTCAAGGAGGCTCTGCCAACGCGCGGGTCCTTCTCCGAGTCGCAGAAGTGGCTGCCGGTGGAGATGACCGGCACCTACCTGAGCGAGGATGAGCTGATCGTGCGCAACCGCCCGCTCAACATCAACCCCGGTTTCGAGGTACTCACTCCCCTGCTCCTCGCCGACGGCTCCGTCTTCATCGTCGACCGAGGCTGGCTGCCGACCGGGGAAACCTCGGAGGCCCCCGCTTCGGTGCCCAACGCCCCGGCCGGCCAGGTCACCGTCGTCGCGCGCCTGAAGGCCGGGGAACCGTCCCTGGCCGGTCGTTCGGCCCGGGGAAACCAGATCGCCACGATCAACCTGACCGAGGTGGCCGCGCGACTGGACGCCCCGACCTACACCGGGGCCTACGGGCTGATGGCGTCGGAGGATCCGGCCCCGGCGGACCGGCCGGTCGCCGTCACCCGCCCGGTGAAGGACGAGGGGCCGCACCTGTCCTATGCGTTCCAGTGGTTCGTCTTCGCCCTGATGGGCTTCGTGGGGCTGGGCTGGGCCATCCGTCAGGAGTTCCGCAGCGTGAACATCGACGACCCGACCGAGCGAGTGCGGGCTGCAGCTCGGGCGCGCCGCGCGGCTGCTCGTCCGCGCAGCGATTCGGAGATCGAGGACGACCTCATCGACAGCCCGCGTTAAGCGGGTTCACCGCGGTGATCAGGCCAGCGTGAACCGGCCAGGCCGGCGTGAACTGATCAGGCCAGCGTGATGAGGTCGAGGTAGTCCTTGTTCCAGTGGTCCTCGGTGCCGTCCGGCATGATCAGGACCCGTTCGGGGTTGAGCGCTTCGACCGCACCCTCATCGTGGCTGACCAGGACGACAGCGCCGGCATAGTGCGCCAGGGCGTCGAGGATCTCCTCACGGCTGGCCGGGTCGAGGTTGTTGGTCGGTTCGTCAAGCAGCAGAACGTTCGCTCCCGACACCACGATCATCGCCAGGGCCAGTCGAGTCTTCTCGCCGCCGGACAGGACGCCGGCCGGTTTGTGCGAGTCGTCCCCGGTGAAGAGGAACGAGCCCAGGACACGGCGTGCTTCCATCTCGCTGATGTTCGGCGACGAGGACACCATGTTCTCCAGCACGCTGCGCTTGACGTCGATCGTCTCGTGCTCCTGGGCGTAGTAGCCGATCCGTAATCCGTGCCCGGGTACGATCTCGCCGGTGTCTGGCTGGTCCACCCCGGCGAGCATGCGCAGAAGGGTCGTCTTGCCTGCACCGTTGAGACCGAGGATGACGACCTTCGAGCCGCGGTCGACGGCGAGGTCGACGGCGGCGAAGATTTCGAGGGAACCGTAGCTCTTCGAGAGATCGGTGGCCATCAGCGGGGTGCGCCCGCAGGGAGACGGCTCGGGGAAACGCAGCTTGGCCACCCGATCGACGGCTCGCACGGCATCCAGCCCGGAGAGGAGTTTCTCGGCCCGCGCGACCATCTGGTGGGCCGCCGCGGCCTTGCTCGCCTTGGCGCCGAACTTCGCGGCCTGCAGCTGCAGGGTCGAGGCCTTCTTCTCCGCGTTGGCTCGCTCCTTTTTACGCCGGTCCGCGTCGGCAACACGCTGGCGCTGGTAGTTCTTCCAGTTCATGTTGTAGATGTCGATGACCATGCGGTTGGCATCGAGGTAGAAGACCCGGTTCACGGTGTCGCCGACGAGCTCGATGTCGTGACTGATGATGATGCAGCCGCCGCGGTAGTTCTTCACGAATTCCCTCAGCCAGACGACGGAATCGGCGTCGAGGTGGTTGGTGGGCTCGTCGAGGATCATCGTCTCTGCGGCCGAGAACAGGATGCGGGCGAGTTCGATGCGGCGGCGCTGGCCACCGGACAGGGTTCGGAGCTGCTGGTCGAGGATGCGGTCCGGCAGGTTGAGATTGCTGGCGATCGATGCCGCCTCGGCCTCGGCCGCATAGCCGCCGAGGGCGTTGAACTCGTCGGTGAGGTTGCCGTACGTGCGCATCGCCTTGGCGCTGACCTTGGGGTCGTCGCTGCCCATGTCGATCCCGGCCTGGGCGAGCCCGAGCGAAATCGTGCCGAGGCCGCGGGCGTCGAGGATGCGCGTGCGCGCCAGCATGTCCGGGTCACCCGAGCGCGGGTCCTGGGGCAGGTAACCGATCTCGCCGGTGCGGTCGATGGAGCCGTTGGTCGGCACCGTCTCACCGGCCAGCGTCTTGGTCAGCGTCGTCTTGCCGGCACCGTTACGGCCGACCAGGCCGATCTTGTCACCGGCCGAGACCCGGAAACTGACGTCTTCCATGAGCACGCGCGCCCCAACTCGGATTTCGAGATTTTGCACACTGAGCACAGCAATAGTCCGTTCGGGGAGGTCGTGGAATGAGGAGGCCCAGACGGGCCAGCTTTCAAGTATATTTGTTCGTTTGCCCTCCGGAGTCCGCCGAGCTACGAAAGCGCCCCTTGAAGTGACTTGACGAGCCAGTCACGGTACGCCGGTCCGGACCAGCCGAGGTCGGTGACCAGCGACCGGAATGCCTGCGGGTGGCCGAGCGCCCAGATGGCTGCCGCCGCCTCGTGATCGCTCAGCCCGCTGCGCAGACCCCGCCGAGCTCGTAGCGCGGATGCCGCCGACCCGTAGGCGTGGAGCCGCTGGGTGGAACGCCGGATCTCCAGCTTCTCAACGTCCGCATCGACACCGGCCGCTTGAATGATCACCCGGTGCACCGCGGCGGAGCGTTCGTTCGCCGTGACGATGCCGTCGACGAGGGTCCGGATGACGTCCCCTGCGGTGCGCGCCTCCGCGTAGCGCCTCGCGACGGACTCGGGAGCCGGACCCGGGGCGTCAGGACCCGCTGCCGAGAGGTCGAGCACGGCGGAAAGCAGTTCGGCCTTGCCGCCCACGCTGTTGTAGATGGTCTGCACCGCCACGCCGGCCTCCGCCGCGATCGCCGCGATGGAGGTGGGGATATAGCCGCGTTCCAGCATCAGGCGCTGGGCGGCCGCCAGGATCACCGTTCGGGTCGCCACTGATTGAGCCGATCGGCGTGATTCTGCGGGTGTCGGGGCCTCAGACATGTACTTAGATTACCATTCCAATCACTGTAATAGCGTTCCATGTCTGCGATCGGAGCCGTTGATGACGCAGTGTGACCGGTCGGAGGACGCGGACGCGCACCGGCTTCTAGGGTTGCGTCATGACAATTCTGGATACCACTCTTGCCCCGTCCGACCTCTCCGCGGAGCGGGCCGAGCGACTCAGCATCGCCGGCTCCACGTGGCACGACAGCATTGCCGCGGACGCCTCGAATGCCCAGCTGACCTATCGCGTGCGGGGAACCGCCGAGGGTTCGGTCGCCAGCCGAATCACGGCCGGCAAGCATGTTTTCGTGGTCGACGAGCCGGGCGCCCTCGCCGGAGACGACGTCGCGGCGAGCCCGGTCGAGGTGGCGCTCGGAGCGCTCATCTCCTGCCAGGTCGTCGTCTACCGCCTCTACGCCCAGGCCCTGGGTATCCAGGTGGACGAGATCGATGTCATCGCGGACGCGGACCTCGACGTGCGCAATCTCTTCGGCATCGATCAGAGCGTCCGCGCCGGGTTCACCGATGTGCGCCTGACGATCAGCATCACCGGACCGGAATCAGACGAGCGCTACCAGGAACTCCGCTCCACCGTCGATGAGCACTGCCCCGTGCTCGACCTCTTCTCGAACGCCACTCCGGTGTCGGTCACGGTCACCAAGGCTTGACAGCTCGGACTGCGCCAGCAGTGGGCCTGGATTATGATGGGACGGTGAATGAGTCCCTGCCTCTGTGCCCTGAATGCTCCAGCGACCTGACCTACGAGATGGGCGCGCTCCTGGTCTGCCCGCTCTGCGGGCACGAGTGGGCCGCCGAAGCGGCCCCGGAGGCGGAGGCCGCCCCGGACACCACCATCAAGGATGCCTTCGGCTCGGTGCTCGCCGACGGCGACAACGTGACCGTCGTGAAGGACCTGAAGATCAAGGGCAGTTCCACGGTGATCAAGGTGGGCACGAAGGTTCGCGACATCCGCCTGGTGGACGGCGTGGGCGACCACGACATTTCCTGCCGGATCGAGGGTGTCTCCATGCAGCTGAAGTCCAGTGTGGTGAAAAAGGCCTGAGAGCGTGACGCACAACGAATAAGGGGCACCGGAAGATGTCAACCTATGTNGTGCTGGATGGCGCGTGCGTGGCCGTGGTGGACGTTGAACGGGGTGTGCATTCCGATGCCGGAGTGGCGATGTTCACCGTTGTACCAGCCGTAGAATTCGGTGCAGAATGAGCGTGCCTCGGCGAGGCTGTAGAACCGATCGGGGAACTCGGGCCGGTACTTCAAAGTTTTGAAGTGCGACTCGCTGAATGGATTGTCATTACTCGTGTGCGGGCGGGAGTGCGACTTGGTCACGCCCAGGTCGGCGAGCAGAAACGCTACGGGTTTCGACGCCATCGAGGACCCATTGTCGGAGTGGATCGTCAGCTGATCGCGGCGAATGTTCTGCTTCTCGATCGTGTCGAGCAGGAGCCGCTCAGCCAGCTCGGCGGATTCCCGGGTCGCGACCATCCAGCCGACGACGTACCGGGAGTAAATGTCGATAATCGTATACAAGTGGAAGTATGACCATTTGGCCGGGCCCTTGAGCTTC
>NZ_SOGU01000033.1:0-26437 GCF_004403275.1 Cryobacterium sp. TMT4-10 | reverse complement strand
CGCGACCGCGACCGCGGCGCCCGCGCCGGAACCGGCCCGGAGCCCGCAGACGGCGACGCCCTCGCAGCGGGACGGCGACGAGGCGGTGGCGCTCGGCGCGCTGCCGGGCGGCTGGAGCGACCCCACCCGGTTCGCCACCGCGGTTCTGCCGCCCTGGTCGCCGTCCGGGCTGTCCTGGTCCCAGGCCGTGCTGCTGTCCCTGGGCTCCCTGATGCTGCTGTACGTTCCCGCCCGCCTGCTGGCCGGGACCCTCTCCCGGTCCCGGGGCGGCCGCCCGGTCTGGCCGGGCACGGCCATCGCGGGCCGGAACCGGGCCCGGCAGGAGTACGAGACCGCGCCCGACGTGGCCGTCAACCGGTGGCTCGTCGCCGGCGCGGCCCTCGCCGCGGCGGCGACCCTGATCATGCTGTCCGGCCCGGTCACCAGCCAGCCGGCCTACCTGCGGCTGCTGCTCGCCGTGATGGTGGCCCTGATCGTGGTGAACGGGGTCGGTGCGCTCGTTCCGCTGTGGTGGAGCTCCCGGATCTGCCGGGTGCCGGCATCCGTCACGTTCCTGCCGCGCTACCTGCTGCTGGTCGCGGTGACCGCCCTCGGTTCCCGCCTCTTCGAGGTGCACCCGGCGCTCGTCTTCGGGCTGCTGGGCTCCGTCGCGGCGACCCCCGGCGCGCTGAACCCCGAGCGCGGGCAGATCGCGGCCGTGCGGGCCGGCAGCCTGATCGGGCTGAGTACGGCCGGCTGGCTGGCGCTCGGCCTCCTGCCGACGGCCGACGGCTTCCTCAGCTCGCTCGGTGCGGAAATCGCCAACAGCGTGGTGCTGACGGCGATCGGCTCGGTCGCGCTCGTGCTGATCCCGATCGGGCGCACGAGCGGGCGCAGCATCCTGGCCTGGTCACCGTCGATCTGGGCGGGACTGACCACGCTCGCGTTCACGATCATGTTCGGGGTGCTGTCCCCGGCCGTCGCGATCTGGAACGGTGACGGCACGGTGACCCTGCTGGGGGTGGCCGCCGGGGTCTTCGCGGCCCTCAGCGTCGGCGCGTGGGCCTGGCAGCGGTTCGTCACCCCGTCCCGGGGCTGACCCCGCGCCGTCCCCGGCCGGTTTCGGGCGGCTACGGGCGGCGAATCAGCCCGGCCTGCCGGGCGGCGGCGACCGCCGCGGTGCGCGAGGACACATCGAGTTTCGGATAGATGTGCGCGAGATGGGATTTCACCGTGGTCTCGCTCAGGTGCAGGTGGCGGGCGACGTCGGTGTTGCTCCGGCCCTCCGCCACGAGGGTGAGCACCTCGAGTTCCCTGGCGCTCAGCGCCCGGGTGGACTGGCGCACGCGGGACAGCAGCCGGCTGGCGACCGCGGGAGCCAGCGCGGACTGGCCGCGGCCGCCGCGGCGGCGACCGCGGCCAGGAGGTCGTCGGGCGGGCTGTCCTTCAGCAGGTAGCCGGCCGCCCCGGCCTCGATCGCGGTGATGATGTCCCCGTCGGTGTCGTGATTGGTGAGGATCAGCACCGCCGGCGGCTCGGGCAGGGCACGGATGCGCCGGGTCGCATCCGCGCCGCGGAACTCGCCCTGGAACTGCAGGTCCATCAGCACCACGTCAGGGCGGAGCCGGGCCGCCTCGGCCACGGCCTCCCCGGGTGTGCCGACGGCCGCGACCACATCGATGGAAGGGTCCGTCTCGAACAGGGCCTGCAGTCCGGTGCGCATGATCGGGTGGTCGTCGGCGATCAGCACGCGCACGCTCATCCGCGCACCTCGAACCCGGCCACGACGCTCGTGCCCTGCCCCGGGGCGCTCTCCACCGTGAGCGAACCGCCCAGTTCCGCGACCCGCTCCCGCATCGCCTGCAGGCCGAACGACGTGCGCGTCGACGTGTCCCCGCGCCGCACCGAGGCCCCCGCGTCGAAACCGACGCCGTCGTCGACGACGTCGAGGATGACCTCGGAGTCCAGCGCGCTCAGGGTCAGGTCGATCCGGGAGGCGTGCGCGTGCTGCACGGCGTTGGCCAGGGCGCCCTGGGCGATCCGCCACAGGGCCGTTTCGACCCGGGTGGGCAGCGGCTCGACGGGGCCGGCGACGGTGACGCCGATCCGGATGCCGCTGGTCGCGCCGGTCTGGGTCGCCAGCCGGTGCAGGGCCTCGACCAGGGTCGAGCCGCGCAGTGCCGGCGGGGACAGCTCGTCGATGAACTGCCGGGTCTCCGCCAGCGTCTGCCCGGCGGCGTCCCGAGCCTGGCGCATCCGTTGCAGCGAGGTCTCGGCGTCGCCGGAGCGCTCGGCGGCGTGGAGGAGCATCACGATGCTCGACAGCGACTGGGACACTGTGTCGTGGATTTCCCGGGCCAGGCGACCCCGTTCGCCCTGCACCCCGGCGGTCCGTTCGGCGGCGGCCAGCTGCCCGCGCGTCTCCCGCAGCTCGCGGATCAGGTCCTCCCGCTCGGCGGCTTCCCGGGCCAGAGAGCGGTAGGCCAGGGCGATTGCGACCGCCAACGCGGCTCCGATCAGCGGCCCGACGGCGCCCGCGGGGCTGAAACCGCGGTGCGCGCCGACCGCGAAGACCGCCGCGACGGTCGCGACGGCGACCGCGACCGGTCCGCACCACCCGGGCAGGAAGTGCAGGAAGAGGAAGAACAGCGGGAAGACGAGGTAGATCGCCTCGGCATTCAGCCCGGCCAGGACGACCCATTCCAGGCTGAGCAGGCCGAGCCGGGCCCCGGCCCATCGGGATGCCGTTCGGCTGCGACCGACCCAGGCGCCCACCGCGTAGGTGCCGAGGAAGAGCGCCGCCAGGCCGGCGATGATCGCGGCCGACGGCGACCCGGCCGCGAGGGAGGAGACGACGCAGAGGGCGACCAGCCCCGCCACGAGGGCGTGCAGGCCGATCCGGAGCCCGACGAAGACGGGGTTGAGGGCGGAGCCAGTGGGCTCGATCACGCGAAGATCACCCTTTCAGGCTACGCGGCCGAGCGCCCCGCGGCATCCTCCGAAAGGTGGAACGGGACCTCCACCTTGAGCCGCCGAAGAACACCCGCATGCACGATGACCGGCCGCGGCCCGGCGGGGAGAGTGAAGAGTGTGCGGGGCAAGCCTGTCGGCCGGCCCCGCACACTCTACCGCTCGATCGATCAAGGAGTTTGACAGTGTTCGTTGCATGGCGCGATCTTAGATTTGCCCGCGGGAGATTCCTGCTGATCGGCACGGTGGTCACCCTGATCACCCTGCTGGTCGGATTCCTCTCCGGCCTGACCGGTGGCCTGGCCGACCAGAACATCTCGGCCATCGCGGGGCTCGACGCCGACCGGATCGTGTTCTCCGCTTCGGCGGACGACGCCCCGCTCAGCTATTCCGATTCCGCCGTGACCGGCGCCGAGGCCGAGGCGTGGGGCGCCCGGCCCGGCGTCGACACGGTGACCCCGCTCGGGATCAGCCGGCTGCGGCTCACCGCCGGGGCGAACCAGACCAGCGTCGCGCTCTTCGGCGCCGAAGCCGGGCTCGGGCCGGTTCCGTCGAGCGCCGGGCGCCTGACCTTGCCGGCCACCGCCGCCGAGGAACTGGACGTGCGGGCCGGCGACAGCATGGAGCTGGCCGGCTCGGCCTTCACCGACGATTCCGTCACGGCCGACACCTGGTACTCGCACACGCCCGTCGTCTGGCTTCCGCTGGCGGATTGGCAGCGGGCGGCCGCCGCCACCGGCACCCCGGATGCCTACGCGACCGTCCTGGCCGTGACCGCGCCCGGGCTGGACTTCGCCGCCGCGGACAGCGCGACCGGCACGTCCTCGGCCGGGGTGCTCCAGTCCCTGACGGCGTTGGAGGCGTTCCGCTCCGAGATCGGTTCGCTGCTGCTGATGGTGGGGATGCTGTTCGGCATTTCCGCGCTGGTCGTCGGCGCGTTCTTCACTGTCTGGAGCATCCAGCGCCAACCCGATGTGGCCGTGCTGAAGGCCCTCGGCGCATCGAACCGCATGCTGATCGGGGATGCGCTCGGCCAGGCATCCGTCGTGCTGATCGTGGGGGTGGGGACCGGCATCGGCCTGACCGCCCTGCTCGGGGCCCTCGCCGGGCCGGTGCTGCCGTTCATCCTCAGCCCGCTGACGACCCTGCTGCCGGGCGCCGCCATGATCGCCCTCGGCCTGGCCGGGGCCGCGTTCGCCCTCCGTTCCGTCACCACCGCCGACCCCCTCACCGCCCTCGGGAGCAACCGATGATCCAGCTCGACCACATCACCCTCACCTACCCGGACGGCGGCAACCGCATCACCGCGGTCGACAACGTCACCCTCACCGTGGCGCCGGGCACCGTCGTCGGGATCACCGGCCCGTCCGGCTCCGGCAAGTCCAGCCTTCTGGCGGTGGCCTCGACCCTGGTCACACCCGACACGGGCTCGGTGCTGATCGGGGGCGTCGACGCGACCGCGCTGACGCTCGCCGAGAAGGCGGATCTCCGGCGGGACCGGCTCGGCATCATCTTCCAGCAGCCGATCCTGCTGCCCGCGCTGACGGCCGCGGAGCAGCTCGTCGTGATGGGCGAGCTCGACGGCCGCCGGGGCGGTGCCCGCGGCCGGGGGCGGGCGCGCATCCGTGCTCTCGAGCTGTTGACTGCCGTCGGCCTGGCCGACCAGGCCGGCAAGCGTCCGGCGCAACTCTCGGGCGGGCAGCGCCAGCGGGTCGAGATCGCCCGGGCGCTGATGAACGAACCGTCCGTGCTGGTCGTCGACGAACCCACGAGCGCGCTCGACCAGGAGCGCGGCTCGGAGATCCTCGCCCTGATCCTGCGGCTCACCGCCGAACACGACACCGCCACGGTGCTGGTCACCCACGACCAGCGTCTGCTCCCGCTGATGAGTGCGGTGCACACCATGGTCGACGGCACCCTGACCCCGAGCTAGCCGATCCCCGCGCCGCCATCCCCCTCCGCGTCCCCCCTCCCGAGCCCCCATCCCGCGCCCGGCGCGAACCAATTCGACGGAGATACTGCTCTAAAAACACGGATGCGGCGTGTTTGTACCCGTTTCCGGCAGAATCTCCGTCGAATTCGTTCAGGGGCGGGGTCGGGTGGCGCGCACACCGGCGCGGCGCACGCTATCGTCAGAGCGTGCGCCTCGGAGTTCTTGACGTCGGTTCGAATACCGTCCACCTGCTGGTCGTCGACGCGCACGAAGGCGCCCCGCCGGTGCCGATGGCGTCCGACAAGGCCGTGCTGCGCCTGATGCGCTACCTCACCCCCGAGGGGGCCATCACTGACGAGGGCTGCACCGCGGTGCTCGACGCCGTGCGGAACGCCGCGGAGGTCGCCCGCCGCCACCACGTCGACGATCTGCTGCCATTCGCCACCTCCGCACTCCGCGAGGCCACGAACGGGCCCGAGCTGCTCGCCCGGGTCGAACGGGAAACCGGGGTCGCCCTCCAGGTGCTGTCCGGCGAAGATGAGGCCCGCCTGACCTTCCTGGCCGTGCGTCGCTGGTACGGCTGGTCGGCCCGGGACATCCTGCTCTTCGACATCGGCGGCGGCTCCCTCGAAATCGCGACCGGCGCGAACGAAATCCCCACGGTCGCGCTCTCGCTCCCGCTGGGGGCCGGCCGTTCCACGGTCGGTTTCCTGCACGACGACCCGCCGCGTCCCGAGCAGGTCTCCGCTCTCCGCGACCACGCGGACGCCGTGCTCGCGGAGGCGCTGGACGCGTTCGCGGGCCGCCGGATCCCGCACCATGTGGTGGGCTCGTCGAAGACCATCCGCTCCCTCGCCAAACTGGCCGGGTCCACGTCCGACGGGGTCGGGTCCGGCGAACGGATGCGGCTGAGCCGGTCGCAACTGGACGACTGGGTGCCGCGACTGGCGCGTATTCCGGCCGAAGCCCGCCCGGCACTGCCCGGGATCACGGCCGACCGCACCTTCCAGATCGTGGCCGGCGGCATCGTGCTCAGCGCGGCGATGGCCGCGTTCCGGGTGGCGGAACTCGAAGTGTCGCCCTGGGCGCTGCGCGAGGGGATCATCCTGCGCTACCTGGACCACCTGGCCTGACGTCGAAGAACGGCGGGACCACGTGGGGTTGCCACGTGGTCCCGCCGGGGGTGGTGCCGGGGTGGTGAGGTGAGCGGCGCTGCCGCTACTTCATCGCCTTGGCCTTGAGCGCCGCGTACTCTTCAGGCGTGATGGTGCCGCTGTCGAGGAGGGCTTTTGCTTTCGCGATCTCGTCGGCCGAAGTCGCCGTCGCCCCGGCGACCGAGCGCACGTAGTCGTCCGTGGCCTGCTGCGCGCGACGCGAATCGCGCATCTGCCGTTCGGCCATGCCCTTGCCGCGTGCGATCAGGTAGACCAACGCGGTCAGGAAGGGCACGAAGACGAGGAACAGGATCCAGGCCGCTTTCGCCCACCCGTTGAGTTCATGATCACGGAAGATGTCTGCGACGATCGAAAACAGCACCATCAGGTAGGCGATGAAGGCGAACGTCCAGAAGAAGAAGAACCAGATGAAGTCCCAGATGTTCGACAAAAAATCCATGATCTGTCTTTTTGGTCAGGGAATTGGATCGCGGTCGGGCTAATCCGACCGCCGAATGGCTGCCGGTGATGCTGCTTTGTCGGTTCGACCCTGAGTCAGGTGCCCGCGGCCCACATTCACTGCCAGATGGTAGCGCGACGGAACCGGCCCGGAAAGGGCCGAAGGGGGCCCGATGGTCAGGGATTTTTCTGGCGGAGCGGAGCCGAAGTCCACGAAGATGTGCCCCCGCTGGGGGTCGAACCCAGACTGTGACGATTTTAAGTCGTCTGCCTCTGCCATTGGGCTACGGGGGCGCGTTCGGGATTTCCCGAACGCTTCAAGCGTAGGTGCTGCCGGAGCCTCCGGTGTTACTTGGCGGCGACGGTCTCCGCGTCGGCGACGGCAGCATCCGTTGCGACGGCGGTCGTCGCCGCCGGCTTCGCCGCGGTCTTCCGCGGCGCGCGGGGAGTCCGCGCGGTCGGCGCGGTCGGCGCGGCCTTGGTCGCCGGCACCGTGGTGCTGGACTTCGCGGCAGCGGCAGCGGAGGCCGGGGCCTTTGCCGGAGCTGCGGCGTCGGAGGCCGGCTTCGGACGGGAGGCGAACTCCTCGAACGCGGCGCGCGGGTGCTCCAGCGCGGCCAGGGAGACGATGTCGCGGCCGAGGAAGAAGTTGTTCACCCAGCCCCAGACGACGCGCAGCTTGCGCTCCCAGCTCGGCATGGCCAGGCCGTGGTAGCCGCGGTGCGCGAACCAGGCCAGCAGACCCGTCATCGCGAACTTGCCGGACTGGAACACGCCGGTGCCGATCCCGAGGCCGGCGACGGCGCCGAGGTTCTTGTGCAGGTATTCCTTGGGGCCTTCGCCTCGCAGCACCGCGACGATGTTCTTCGCGAGGAGCTTGCCCTGGCGGACCGCGTGCTGGGCGTTGGGCACGCAGAAGCCGCCCACTCCCCCGCCGCTGAGGTCGGGCACGGCGGTGATGTCGCCGGCGCCCCAGGCGTCGGCGATGATCTCGTCCTCGGTGCCGACGCGCAGGTCGGGGCGCACCTGCAGGCGGCCGCGCTCCTCGATCGGGAGGTCGGTGTGGCGCACGACGGCCGGGTTGGCCATGACGCCCGCGGTCCAGACGATCAGGTCGGTTTCGAAGCTCTCTCCGGTGGAGAGTTCGATCTTGCCGTCGACCGCGCTGGTCAGCTGCGTGTTGAGGTGGATCTGCGCGCCGCGCTGATCGAGGTCCTTGATCACCCAGAGGCTCGTCTTCAGCGAAACCTCGGGCATGATGCGCCCCATGGCCTCGATCAGGTGGAAGTGGGTGTCGTCGAAACCGATCTGCGGGTACGACTTCAGCAGCGAGGTGGCGAAGGAGCGCAGCTCGGCGAACACCTCGATGCCGGCGAAGCCACCGCCGATGACGACGAAGGTGAGCAGGCGGTCGCGCTCGGGACCGGCGGGAAGCAGTGCTGCCTTGTCGAAGTTGGTGAGCACGCGGTCGCGGATGGCGACGGCTTCCTCGATGGTCTTCAGGCCGATGGCCTGGTCGGCGACGCCCGGGATCGGGAAGGTGCGGGAGACGGCGCCCGCCGTGACGACGACGATGTCATAGACGAATTCCCACGGCTCGCCGATCGGCGGCGTGATGGTCGCCGTCTTCGTGGCGTGGTCGATGTGCGTGACCTTGGCCGTGAGCACGTTCGTCTTTTTGAGGTGGCGGCGGTGCGCCACGACGGCGTGCCGCGCCTCGATGGAACCGGCGGCGACCTCGGGCAGGAACGGCTGGTACGTCATGTACGGGAGGGGGTCGACCATGGTGACCTCGGCCTCGCCGGCGCGCAGCCACTTCTCGAGCTTCCAAGCGGTGTAGAAACCCGCGTAGCCGCCACCGACAATCAAAATTCTGGGCACGATGGAAGTCCTCCTACATTGTTTGGATGCGCGAAAACTTACCGTTTTGATCGTATTCGCTTGATGTGCCGAGTGGCCCCGATGCCGAACAGCGTTACTAGAGTACCAAACCCGACCAGCACCATGAGCGGCACGCTGATATAGGTGACGGTGAGCGGGCTGGGCAGCCACGCGGCGACGACGCTGGCGCCGGGCAGAGCGGGGTCCTCCGCCGGCGCGACGGGCGCCTGCGCGGTGGGCTGCGGCGCGGGCGCCAGCTCGGTGTCCGCGCGGCGGTGCACCCGGATCCATTCCTCCAGCAGGGCCGCCGGTTCCGCCGTCGTCCCGGTCGGCACGGATGCAGTGACGGCCGCCGCGGCGTCGATCAGGCCGTTGCCGTAGATCGGGCTGGGCACCGAGTGCCCGTTCGGGTTCGCCGTGGCGATGACCCGGTTCATGACCCCGGCCGCGTCGAGCCGGGGATAGGCGGCGCGTACGAGCGCAACCAGGCCGGAGACGATGGGAGCGGCCGCGCTGGTGCCGTTCCACTGCACGTACCCTCCACCGGGAACCACCCCGACGAGCTGCTCGCTCGGCGCGGCGACGGAGATGGTGATGCCCTGCGAGGACGCGTCGAAGCTCGCGCCCTTGCTGCGGTCGACGCCCGCGACCGTCAGCACCCCGGGGATCGTCGCGGGGGCGCCGACCTCGGTGGTGCCGCTGCCCCGGTTCCCGGCTGCGGCCACGACGACGACGTCGTGTTCGAAGGCGTAGAGGAACGCGTCATCCCAGCTCGGCGGCCAGTCCAGCGTGTTGCGGGTGAGCGACATATTGATGACGTCGGCCCCGTTGTCGACGGCCCAGCGGATGCCGGCGGCGATCTGGTCGTCGTTGCTGAGGGTCGCTCCGGTGGTGCCGAACGCCACCGAGACGGCGAGGATCGAGGCCTCGGGCGCGACTCCCATGACCCCGGAATTGGCGCCCGTGCCACGGCCGGCCAGCAGGGACGCCACCAGGGTGCCGTGCTCGCTGCCGTCTCCGATCGGAGTCTGACCGTTGGCGGAGCCGAGGCCGGAGACATCCGTGCCGCCGACGACGGCGCCGGCCAGTTCGGCGACGCCGGCGTCGACGCCGGTGTCGATCACGGCCACCTTCACGCCGGCGCCGCGGGTCGTCTTCCAGGCCTCGGTGAACCCGTAGTCGTTCAGCCAGTACTCCAGGTCGCGCACCTGCGTGTTCTCAGCGAAGGCGGGCACCGCCGGGGCCAGGGCCGCCCCGCCCACCGACACGGTGAGGCAGAGGCCGACGGCCAGGCCGATGCGCCGCCAGGCCGCCCTCACTCGTCGGCCGACGAATAGTCCAGGCACTCGCAGACGTCCGGCGTCCAGGCCGCCCGGGCCAGGGCCAGGTCACCGATCGGGTTGGTGCCGGGTCCGGCCGCCAGCGCATGGGCGGCCAGCGCGTGCAGGCACTTGACCCGGTCGGGCATGCCGCCGGAGGAGATCCCGGCGATCTCGGGCACCGTGCCGACGGTCTCCCGGTCGGCCAGGAAGCTGTCGTGGGCGCGGCGGTACCGGGCGCGCACTTCGGCGTCGTCGGCCAGCAGCTGGTTGTACTCGTTCATCACCTGGGTGGCCTCGAGGAACGAGAGGGCCGCGGTGGCGGCGGGATGGGTCAGGTAGTACAGGGTCGGGAACGGCGTACCGTCGGCCAGCCGGGGCGCGGTGGCGACGACGGTCGGGGCGCCGCAGACACAGCGCGCGGGGATGCCGATGACGTCGCGGGCGGGCCGGCCCAACTGGGCCGACACAATCATGATGTCGGCGGCGGTGACCGGCGCGAAGGGAGGCCGGGTCACTGTGCGGCCTCGGGTGCCAGGCCGGCCGTCATTGCGGAGGCGAACATGGAGGACAGCCAATCGACGTTGGTGGTTTGGATGGTGGGGCTGGCGACCGGGACGGCCGCCTCGCCGGCGACGGGCAGGGCCAGGTCGTTGATGACGAGGAAGCTGACGTCGCCGGGCAGCACATAGGACAGCCGGTCGCGGGCCTGGGTGGTGACGTAGGTGCGGTCGTTCCACCGCTCGCGTTCGGACTTGAGCTGTTCCACGTCACCCTGCTGCTGGGTGACGGCGGCCGTCAGCCGGTCGATCTGCTGCCTCTGGTCGGCGTAGGTGCGGATGCCCGGCGCGAGCACGATGACGGCCATGATCAGCAGACCCATCATCACGAGCGAGAACCCGGACAGCCGGAGGCCGTGCAGCCAGTTGCCGGCGATGGTGTCTGCGAAGTTGTCCGTGGAGGCGAGCGCGACGGGCCGCCGTTCGGCGCGTTTCCTGGCCATGGCAACTCCTTTCGCTGACTCCGGGTGCGGGGCGGCCCCGCACTGGAACCCTAATTGCAGTGGGACAAAAAAATGGAGCTCTCGAAGCGCGGGGATCAACCCGCGCTTCGAGAGCTCCGGGCAGACTACGCCTTGAACCGCGGGAAAGCGGAACGGCCCGCGTACACTGCGGCCTCGCCCAGCTCTTCTTCAATCCTCAGAAGCTGATTGTACTTTGCGACGCGCTCGCTGCGAGCAGGCGCTCCGGTCTTGATCTGGCCGGCATCCGTCGCGACCGCGAGGTCGGCGATGAAGGTGTCTTCGGTCTCACCGGAGCGGTGGGAGATGACGGTGGTGTAACCGGCACGCTGGGCGAGGGAAACCGCGTCGAGCGTCTCGGTGAGGGTGCCGATCTGGTTGACCTTGACCAGGATCGAGTTCGCCGTGCCGAGGGCCAGGCCCTTGGCCAGACGCACCGGGTTGGTCACGAACAGGTCGTCTCCGACGATCTGGACCTTGTCGCCGAGTTCGGCGGTGAGGTGCACGTAGCCGTCCCAGTCGTCCTCCTCGAGCGGGTCTTCGATCGAGACGAGCGGGTAGGCCGCGACGAGCTCGACGTAGTACGCGGACAGCTCCTGGGCGGTGAGTTCCTTGCCCTCGAAGTGGTAGACGCCGTCCTTGTAGAACTCGGAGGCGGCGCAGTCGAGCGCAAGCCCGATGTCCTTGCCGGGGGTGTAGCCGGCGTTCTGGATGGCTTCGACGATCAGGTCGAGGGCCGCGCGGTTGCTCGGCAGGTTGGGGGCGAAGCCACCCTCGTCGCCGAGGCCGGTGGAGAGGCCCTTGGACTTGAGCAGCGCCTTGAGGGCGTGGTAGGTCTCGGTGCCCCAGCGGAGGCCCTCGGCGAAGGACTCGGCGCCGAGCGGTACGACCATGAATTCCTGGATGTCCACGTCGTTGTCGGCGTGGGAGCCGCCGTTGATGATGTTCATCATCGGGACCGGAAGGGTGTGCGCGTTCGGGCCACCGAGGTAGCGGAACAGGGGCAGGCCGGCCGAGGTGGCGGCGGCCTTGGCGACTGCCAGGCTGACGCCGAGGATGGCGTTGGCGCCGACGCGGTGCTTGTTGTCGGTGCCGTCGGTCTCGTTCAGGACGGCGTCGACGATGCGCTGGTCGCTGGCGTCGAGGTCCTCGACTGCCGGGCCGAGCTCGTCGATGACGGCGTCAACGGCCTTCAGCACGCCCTTGCCCAAATAACGTGACTTGTCGCCGTCGTGCAGCTCGTAAGCCTCGAACGCACCAGTCGATGCGCCGGACGGAACGGCGGCGCGGCTGACCGAACCGTCATCAAGCAATACCTCGACCTCGACGGTCGGGTTGCCTCGGGAGTCAAGAATCTCGCGTGCTACTACTGCCTCAATGAGAGCCACAGCTATCTCCTGTTTCCTATGTTTTTTAATTGTTGGGGTGTTGGTCTGGAGGGATCAGGGAAAACAGCGCCGTATTCCAATCCAATAACAGTCTAGCGACTGGGCTCAGCCGGCGAGTGGACGAAAGTCCAGCGCCGCCACGTCCTCGGTTGCCGCGGCGACGAAGGCGTAACGCCCGTAACCGCCGGCAGCCGCGCGTTCCAGCAGGGCCTTCACGTTCTTCGTGCGCTGTTCCAGGCGCACCCGGAGGCCCTCGGCGACCAGGGTTTGCTTGAGCGCCACCAGCCGGGCCGGGTCTGTTCCCTTGTCGTACACCAGGACGACCGACGTCTCCACGGATGCCGCGTCCGCACCGAGCAGGTCGACGATGCGCTCGAAGCCGATCGAGAAGCCGCAGGCGGGCACATCGGTGCCGAGGAAGCGGCCGATCATGCCGTCGTACCGGCCGCCGCCGCCGAGCGAGTACCCGAGCGTGGGGTGCGAGATCTCGAAGATGGTGCCGGTGTAGTACCCCATCCCGCGCACGAGGGTGGGGTCGAAGTCGAGTCGCACCCCCGGCATCGCGGCACGGAGGGCGAGCAGGTCGCCGTAGGCATCCTGATCGAGCCAGGCCGGGGCGACCGGCTCGGCCGCGTCCCAGCCGGCGTCCCCGAGAGCGGTCAGCGTCTCGGCGATTCCGGCGGTGACAAGGCCCAGGCTGCCCAGTTCGGCGACGACGCCGTCGACGCCGATCTTGTCCAGCTTGTCGATGGTGATCAGGGCGCGCTCGCTCAGGTCCGCCGGAACGTTCCAGTGCGCGAGCAGGGCAGCGAGAATGCGGCGGTCGTTGATGCGGATCGAGCAGCCGGTCAGGCCGAGCGCGTCGAGCGCGGCGCTGGTGGCGGTGATCAGCTCGATCTCGGCGAGCATGCCGGCCTCGCCGATGATGTCGATGTCGCACTGCACGAACTGGCGGTAGCGACCCTTCTGCGGCCGTTCGGCCCGCCAGACCGGCGCGATCTGGATCGAGCGGAACACGGTCGGCAGTTCCGAGCGGTGGGTGGCGTAGAACCGGGCCAGGGGCACGGTGAGGTCGAATCGGAGGCCCAGGTCGGCCAGCGCGAGCAGGTCGCCGGATTCGGCGGCGGCCGCGACATCCGTGGGCTTGAGGCCGCGCTTCATCACCGCGAAGGCGAGTTTCTCGTTGTCGCCGCCGAGGCCGGAGTGCAGCCGGGCGGAGTCCTCCATCACCGGGGTCTCGATCTCGTCGAAGCCGTGCGCGGTGAAGCTGTGCCGGATCACGGCCAGGGCGTGCTCCCGGGAGGCTTTGTCGGCCGGGAGGAAGTCGCGCATGCCGCGGGGTGGGGTCACTGGTGTTGCCATAGCCCCAATTGTGTCAGTTCCGGCCTCGCCGCCCGGGCCCGGCAACGCCTCCTGTGCGCCCACCGTCGCTGTTTCGGCCGAGAATCGCCACCGCACCGGGCCATCTCGGCGCAAGCGAGGACGGTGGACGAAGGCTAGAGCGCGCCGCCCGCCGCGGCGGGGGCGTCGGTGTCGGCCGGAGCGCCGGTCACGGTCTCCCGGGCGATGTGGTCCTCGATGTCGAAGGGGTTGTCGCCGGCCCTCTGGGCGATGGTCAGCAGGGTGGACATCGATGCCACCTCTTCCACCTGTTCCTTGAGGAACCAGAGCATCGCCTGCTCGCCGAGCGCGTCGCCGTCGGCCCGGGCCGCTCGGAACAGGGCCTCGATCTGCGCGGTGACCTGCTTCTCCTGAGCGAGCGCGAGTGCGATCGGCTCGATCACGAGAGTGAAGTCGTTCCGCACGGCGGGAATGCCGGGGATGACGACGCCCAGGCCCCGGTCGAGGCGGTACTGCACGAGCATCATGGCGTGGTTGCGCTCTTCGATCGACCGGGCGTAGAAGTGGGCGGCCAGCCGGGGCAGAGCCTGGTTGTCGAACCACACCGCGATCGCGAGATACTGCTGCGAGGCGGCGAATTCGTTGCCGATCTGGGCGGAGAGAAGCTCGTTGAAAGTGGACTGGATCATGCTCTGACGGTACCCGCGGATCGAGGGATCCGGCAGGTCTGCTCAGTCAGGCGCAGCGGGCAGGCCGATGATTCCGGCGTCGGAGAAATCGGATCCGGACACGTCGGAGCCGGAGCCCGCACCGGCGCTCTCGGCTTCGGCGGCGCGGATCTCGTCCTGCAGCCCCCGGAGGGCGCTGCGCAGGGCACGCTCGGAGTCGAGCCCGTTGGCCTTCGCCGCCGCGACGATCGCGAGCAGGAGCGGCCCGAGTTCGTCCTCGCTTTCCATCGGCAGCGGGAAGGCCGCCTCGCTGCCGAGCAGCCCGATCTTCTGCGCGCGCCCCAGCACCTTGTCCGCGAGCGCGAGCGCGGGCATCCCCTGCGGGATCCCGTCGAGCACGCTGGTGCGGTGCGGTTTCTCTGCGGCCTTGAAGTCGTCCCAGGCGAGGGAGACGTCGGCGGCCGTCTCGAGGGTGGCGTCCCCGAAGACGTGCGGATGGCGCCCCACCATCTTTGCGGTCATGTGCGCCGCGACATCCTGGATGTCGAAGTCTTCGCCGCGCGTGTGCGCCGCGAGGTCGGCGTGGAAGATCACCTGGTACAGCACGTCGCCGAGTTCCTCGAGCAGCTCCTCCCGGGTGCCGGATTCGATCGCCTCGATCAGTTCGTGGCTCTCCTCGATCAGGTACTGCACGAGGGACTCGTGGGTCTGCTCCCCGTCCCAGGGGCAGCCGCCGGGCGCGCGCAGATGGGCGACCACGCGCACGAGCTCGTCCAGGCTCGATGCGCCTTCTGGTCCTGTGGGCATTCCTGAAGGGGTCACGCGACAACTCTAATCGCCTCGACTTGCCGGAACAGAGGCCTGAACCCGCCCGTGTCCCGGCCGGACGCCCCGAACGCCGGACCACGGGCCGCGCTGAACCAATTCGACGGAGAATCTCCGTTAAAACCGCTCTGGGAGAACGTTGAGGGCCGATCCGAGCAATATCTCCGTCGAATTCGTTCGGGCCGGCTCGGCCGGGGTGGGCCACCGGGGCGGGCAGGTGACCTCGGGTTAGGCGACCGTGTCCACGGGGCGGGGGAAGAGCGCGTCCAGCAGCGACCCGGCCCACGCGATCAGCGCGGCGTCGCCCAGCGGTTCGCCGTTGATGCGCGGCATGGGCACCGTCATCGACCCGTTCTGGGTGAAGTAGCGCGAGCCCGGGTACATCCGTTGCAGGCGCACCTGCATCGAGTCGGCGAGGTTCGCCGGCGACACCCGCAGGTTCGACCCCATCGCCACGACCTCGCCCAGGCCGGCCTGCTGGGCCAGCCAGCGCAACCGGGACACCAGGACCAGGTTCTGCACCGGCTGCGGCGGCTCGCCGTAACGGTCGGTGAGCTCGTCCAGCACCAGATCGATCTGGTCCTTCGCGGCCGTGGGGGCGCTGGCCGCCGAGAGCTTCTGGTAGGCCTCCAGGCGCAGCCGCTCGCTGTCGACGTAGTCCTCGGGGATGTGCGCGTCGACGGGCAGCTCCAGCCGCAGCTCGGTCTGCCCCGCGGCGACGTCGCCGCGGAACGTGCTGACGGCTTCCCCGATCATCCGCAGGTAGAGGTCGAAGCCAACGCCGGCGATGTGGCCGGCCTGTTCGCCGCCGAGCAGGTTGCCGGCGCCGCGGATCTCAAGGTCTTTCAGCGCGACCTGCATGCCGGCGCCCAGCTCGTTGTTCGCCGCGATCGTGGCCAGCCGGTCGTGCGCGATCTCGGTCAGGGGCTTGTTCTCGTCGTAGAGGAAGTAGGCGTAGGCGCGCTCGCGGCCGCGGCCGACCCGCCCGCGCAGCTGGTGCAGCTGGCTGAGCCCGAACTTGTCGGCCCGGTCGATGATGATCGTGTTCGCATTGGCGATGTCGAGGCCGGTCTCGATGATCGTGGTCGAGACGAGCAGGTCGAACTTGCGCTCCCAGAAATCCACGACGACCTGCTCGAGCTGGGCCTCCGGCAGCTGGCCGTGGGCGACCGCGATCCGGGCCTCCGGCACCAGCTCGGCCAACTGGGCGGCGACCCTGTTGATGCTCGATACCCGGTTGTGCACGACGAAGATCTGTCCCTCCCGCAGCAGCTCGCGCCGGATGGCCGCGGCCACCTGGCGGTCGGAGTACGGGCCGACGAATGTGAGGATCGGGTGCCGGTCCTCCGGCGGGGTGGCCAGGGTCGACATCTCCCGGATGCCGGTGACCGCCATCTCGAGGGTGCGCGGGATGGGCGTGGCGCTCATCGCGAGGATGTCCACGTTGGTCTTGAGCTTCTTCAGCGCGTCCTTGTGCTCCACTCCGAAGCGCTGCTCCTCGTCGATGATGACGAGGCCGAGGTCCTTGAACACGATGGAGTCGGACAGGAGCCGGTGCGTCCCGATGACCAGGTCGACAGTTCCGTCGAGCATCCCGGCGATGGTCTCCCGGGATTCCTTCTCGGTCTGGAACCGGCTCAGGGCGCGCAGGTGCACCGGGAACCCGGCGAAACGCTCCTGGAACGTCTCCATGTGCTGGCGAACGAGCAGGGTCGTCGGCACGAGCATCACGACCTGCTTGCCGTCCTGGATGGCTTTGAACGCGGCGCGCACGGCCACCTCGGTCTTGCCGAAGCCGACGTCGCCGGAGAGCAGCCGGTCCATCGGGATGGGCCGTTCCATGTCGGCCTTGACCTCGTCGATGGTGGTGAGCTGGTCGGGCGTCTCCGCGAACGGGAACGCCTCCTCCAGCTCGCGCTGCCAGGGGGTGTCCGGTCCGAAAGCGTGACCCTTGCTGGCCATCCGTGCCGAGTAGAGCTTGACCAGCTCCACGGCGATGTCCCGCACGGCACGGCGCGCCTTGGTCTTCGCGGCGGACCAGTCGCTGCCGCCCATCTTGCTCAGCGCGGGCGCCTCGCCGCCGACGTAACGGCTGACCAGGTCGAGCTGGTCGGTGGGCACGAACAGTTTGTCGCCCGGGTGACCGCGCTTGGAGGGGGCGTACTCGAGCACGAGGTATTCGCGCTTGGTCTTCACCGGGTTGCGCCCGCCGCTGGACACCTCGCGCTGGGTGAGTTCGATGAACCGGCCGATACCGTGCGTCTGGTGCACGACGTGGTCCCCGGCCTTCAGCTGCAGCGGGTCGACGACGTTTTTGCGCCGGCTGGCGAGCTTCTTCACCTGACGGGCGTCGTAGCCGACGGTGCGGCCGTAGAACTCGGATTCGCTGACCAGCGCGAATTTGGTCTCCGGCAGTTCGAAACCGTGATCGACGGATGCCTTCAGCAGGTACGCGATGCCGGGTTCGGGGTCGGCGGGCCACTCCGCGACCGACCGGGCCGGGAGTTCGTGTTCGGCCAGGACGTCCGCGGCGCGTTCGACTAGCCCGGCACCCTGGGCGACGATGCCCACGGTCCAGCCCGCCTTCAGCCGTTCGGCGAGGTGGCCGACGGCACCCTCCACGCTGCCTTGGAAGCTCGGAACGGCGTCACCCTCGACCCGCACGGTGAGCAGGTCGTCGATTTCGCGGTGTTCGGGCAGCACCGGGGCATCCGTCGGCGCCGCCTGGAAGGAACTGAGGGTCCACCACACGTGCGCGGAGGCCGGGGCGCCCGGCGCGCTGAACTTCACCGATTCGCGGAGCCGGCCGAGGGTGAGGAAGTCACCCGATTCAAGGTCGATCGGCGCCTCGGCGCCGGCGGTCGCGGCGCTCCAGGCTGCCCCGAGGAACTCCCGGTTGGTCTCGGCCAGGCTGATCGCCCGCGACGCGACCCGCTCGGGCGAGATGACGGCCACGGCCGCCTCCCTGGGGAGGTAGTGGGTGATCGGCACGAGCCGGTCAACCAGGGCCGGGGCGAGGCTCTCCATGCCCTCGACCGGGATGCCCTCCGCGATCTTGGCGAGCAGGCCGGACAGGCTCGGGAACTCGTGCTGCATCTCCCGGGCGCGCTGGCGCACGGCGGGGCTGAGCAGCAGTTCGCGGCTCGGCGGCAGGCTGACCGACGCGACCGGGTCGGGCAGGGAACGCTGGTCGGCCACCGAGAACGCCCGGATCTGTTCGACCTCGTCGCCGAAGAACTCGACCCGGTAGGGGTGCGGGGCCACCGGCGGGAAGACGTCGAGGATGCCGCCGCGCACGGCGAATTCGCCGCGCCGGGTGACCATGTCCACCCGCGCGTAGGCGACGTTGACGAGCTGCAGCGCGATCGCGCTCAGGTCGTGGCCGCGCTGGCCGACGCTCAGGTCGATCGGCTCGTAGTCGGTGAGGTTGTCCGCTACCGGCTGCAGCGCGGCGCGCACCGAAGCGATCACGACCAGGGGGTGCCGGGTGGCCGCGTCGCTCTCCTCCCACTCCCGCATCCGTCGCAGGGCGTGCAGGCGCTTTCCGACGATTTCGGCGCTGGGACTGAGCCGTTCGTGCGGGAGGGTCTCCCAGGCCGGGAAGTCGATGATCTCCGCGTCGGCGGCGAAGCAGGCCAGGTTCTCGTGCAGCGACTCGGACTCACGGCCGGTGGCGGTGATCACGAGCAGGGCAGGCGCCTTGTCCAGCCGCACGCGCTGCTCGAGCAGCGCCGCGACCAGGGGCGCGCGAAGGCCCTCGGTGAGGGAAAAATCAACGTCCCGGTTCGCGAAGGCGAGGGCGTTGTCGAATGTGGAGGCGCGCGAAAGTGTGGCAATTAAGCCCTGAAGAGTCACCAGACGAGTCTACGCAACCCGGCTGAGCGCCGCCCGGGGTATCCGGGCCACCCGGGAGCCGCGGCTGTTCCCGTTCCGGTCGAGAGTGCCCGTTCTGCCGGTCACTCTCGACCGGAACGGGAACTATCCGGGGCCGGTCAGGGCGCGTGCACCTTCTGCTGGGCGGCGACGACGCCCTCCGCGGCGATCAGCTCGATCGCGTCGGCGGCATCCGTGAGCAGGATGGGCAGGTTGGCGCGTTCGGTCGAGGCGAAGTCGTGCAGCACGAAATCGGCCGCGGGCTGCCGGCCGGGAGGACGACCAATGCCGGCCCGGATGCGCACGAAGTCGTTCGTTCCCGTGGCGGCGATGATGTCCCGCAACCCGTTGTGGCCGCCGTGGCCGCCGCCGACCTTGATCTTCAGGGTGTCGAAGGGAAGGTCGAGGTCGTCGTGCACGACGATCAGGTGGGACGGCTGCAGGGAATAGAAGCGCAGCAGCGCCGCGACGGGCCCGCCGGACACGTTCATGAACGTATTCGGTTTGGCGAGCACAAGCTTCGGGCCGCCGGGGAAACTGCGTCCCTCGGCGACGGCCGAATTGGTCTTGTGGCCCCGAAATCTGCTCTGGAGCCGATCGGCAAGCACGTCGACCACCATGTGGCCGACGTTATGCCGGTTTCCGGCGTAGTCGGGCCCGGGGTTACCGAGCCCGACTACGAGCCAGAGATTCTCGTCCAGGGGAATCCTCCGCTTACGACGAAACCAGAAGGGGATGACTACTCGGCGGGAGCGGCCTCGGCTTCGCCCTCGGCGCCCTCGGTACCCTCTTCTTCTTCCTCTTCCTCTTCTTCCTCGAGGACCGGCAGGTGCACGGACACGACGACGGCGTCTTCGTCGGAGATGAGCGTGGCACCCTCGGGGATCTCGACGTCCTTCGCGTGAATCTGCGCGCCGTCCTCGAGGCCCTCGATGGAGAGCGGGAGGTTCTGCGGGATGTTGATGGCCTCGACCTCGAGCAGCAGGGTCTTGGTGTCCAGATCGGCGACCATTCCGGGAGCCGGCTCGCCGGTCACGTGCACGGAAACCTCGACCTGGACCTTCTCACCCTTGCGGATGACGATGAGGTCGAGGTGCTCGATGATCTGCAGGAAGGGATCCTTCTGAACGTCCTTGACCAGGGTCAGGTGGCTCTTGCCGTCGATCTCCAGCTCGAGGACGGCGTTCGCGCGGCGCAGCAGCAGTCCGATCTGGTGCGCGGGGAGCGCGACGTGGACCGGGATGGTGCCGTGGCCGTACATGACGGCGGGGATCTTGCCCAGCACGCGCAGCTTGCGGGCCGCGCCCTTGCCGAACTTCACGCGCAGGTCGGCGACAATCTTGTTGGTGGCGTCAGCCATGGTGTTTCTCCTTGCGGACCGCTACGGCCCAGATCTGGTTCACGGGCCGGGGCCGGTGAAGAGTGGGGGTGTGATTCAACTCGAACGCGTGTCAGCGTGAGGAAAGGCCGTAAAGCATTCCGCCGCGTCGATAACGGATGCCGCGCAGCCGGTTTCCCGGTCGTGCGGCAGCCCTCGCCGAAGTTCAATTCGTAAGTCTAGCGGAGGCGCGGGAGTCCCGCGAACCCGGCCCGCGGCATCCGTACCGGGGCGCCCCGGTCACTCCCCGCACCGGTTCGCGGCGACCGGCTAACCTTGAAAAAGATTTGAGAACAAGTAGCTGAAGGAGCAAACGTGGCCGAAACCGGCGCAGCACAGGCAAACATTGGCGTAGTAGGACTGGCGGTGATGGGCTCGAACCTCGCCCGCAACCTGGCCAGCCGTGCGGGCAACACGGTCGCGGTGTACAACCGCTCCCCCGAGCGCACCCGCCTCCTCACCACCGAGCACCCCGAGGCCGGTTTCGTGGCCTCGGAGACGATCGAGGATTTCGTCGCCTCGCTGCAGAAGCCGCGCACCGCGATCATCATGGTGCAGGCCGGCACGGGCACGGATGCCGTGATCAGCCAGCTGACCGCCCTGTTCGAACCCGGCGACATCATCGTCGACGGCGGCAACGCCGACTTCCAGGACACGATTCGCCGCGAGAAGGATGTGCGCGCCACCGGCGTGAACTTCGTCGGCGCCGGCATCTCGGGCGGCGAGGAGGGCGCCCTCAAGGGGCCCAGCATCATGCCCGGCGGATCGGTGGAGGCGTACAAGACCCTCGGCCCCATCCTCGAGTCGATCGCGGCCGTCGTCGACGGCGTGCCCTGCGTCACCCACATCGGCACGGATGGCGCCGGTCACTTCGTCAAGATGATCCACAACGGCATCGAATACGCCGATATGCAGCTCATCGCCGAGGCGTACGACCTGCTGCGGAAGGTGACCGGGCACTCCCCCGCCGCCATCGCCGATGTGTTCACCGAGTGGAACCAGGGCGACCTCGAGAGCTACCTGATCGAGATCACCGCCGAGGTGCTGCGCCAGGTGGACGCGAAGACCGGCCTGCCGTTCATCGACATCGTGCTCGACGAGGCCGGTTCCAAGGGCACCGGCGTCTGGACCGTGCAGAACGCGCTCGATTTGGGCGTGCCCGTCGGCGGCATCGCCGAGGCCGTCTTCGCCCGCGCCGTGTCCAGCCACCCGGAGCAGCGCGTCCCCGTGCGCGCCGCCATCACCGCCCGCCCGGAGATCGCCGTCGTCGGCCACACTTTCCAGGACGACGTGCGCCAGGCGCTGTACGCGTCGAAGGTCGTCGCGTACGCGCAGGGCTTCGACGCGATCATCGCCGGTGCGGTCAAGTACGGCTGGACCGTCGACAAGGGCGCCATCGCCACGATCTGGCGCGGCGGCTGCATCATCCGGGCCCAGTTCCTGAACCGCATCGTTGACGCGTACGCCAACGACCCGTCGATCACGTCCCTGCTCGTCGACCCGTACTTCGCCCAGGCCGTCGCCGACGGCGAGTCGGCGTGGCGCCGAGTGGTGTCCACGGCCGCGCTGTCCGGTATCCCGGTTCCCGGGTTCGCCTCGGCGCTCAGCTACTTCGACTCGCTCGCCAGCGAACGGCTTCCCGCCGCCCTCGTGCAGGGCCAGCGTGACTTCTTCGGCGCGCACACCTATAAGCGGGTGGACATGCCGGGCACGTTCCACACGCTGTGGTCGGGCGACCGCACCGAGATCGCGACCGAGGGTTCCTCGCACTAGTCACGACGTCGACTAACGAATTCGACGGAGATTTTGCCGAAAATGGCCACTTTCGCTCCGCAACGCGGGTTTTAGAGCAGAAGCTCCGTCGAATTGGTTCTTCGCGCGATCAGGAGCCGGGTTTGCGATACTGGGAGCCTGATGACGAGCGACGACCACCCCGAACTCTCCGGCTACGAGCCGCAGGATGCCGCGCGGCCCCTGCGCAGCCGGCGCACCATGGCCCTGATGCGCATCGTCGTCGTGCTCGGGCTGGTGGCCCTGATCGTGCCGGGCATCCTGACGACCGTGCAGATCGCGTCGAGAACCGCCGCCAACGCGTGCAGTGTCGCCACGGCCCGCTACTACCCCGTCGCCGTCGGCTCGGACGCGCGCTTCGACCTGACCGGGCCGGGAGGCTTCGGCTGGCAGTGCTACGCGATCGACATCAACGAGCGCGAGACCTACGTCATCCCGCTCGGCATCATCCCGGCGGCACCGCGGGCGCCGGAGACGGTCGTACCGGCCTAGACCCGGTCACGATCGTGCTCCAGCTCGTTCTCTGAGCTCCTGCCCCTGACCGGGCCCGGACAGACCTCTGGCCGGCCGTCGACATCCGTCAACGACCGGCCAGAGTCCACTCAGCGAAAACGGGGCCTACGCGGCGCCCTCAAACATCGACGTGACGGAACCCTCGTCGAACACCTCGTGGATGGCGCGTGCCAGCAGCGGGGCGATCGGCAGGACGGTGAGCGTGGGGAAGCGCTTCTCCTCGGGGATCGGCAGGGTATCGGTGACGACGACCTCGGAGATCGCCGGGTTCTGCAGCAGCTCCAGCGCCGGGTGGCTGAACACGGCATGGGTCGCCGCGACGACGACGCCGATCGCTCCGGCGGCGCGCAGGGCCTCGGCCGCGAGCACGATGGTGCGTCCGGTGTCGATCATGTCGTCGACGATCAGGCAGACGCGGCCCTCGACCTGGCCCACGATCTCGTGCACGGACACCCGGTTGGCGACCTTCGGGTCGCGGCGCTTGTGGATGATGGCCAGCGGCGCGCCGAGCTTGTCGCTCCAGATGTCGGCGACGCGCACGCGCCCCATGTCCGGCGAGACGACCGTGAGGGTGGCCGGGTCGAGCTTCTCCTTGAAGTGCTCGAGCAGCACGGGCATGGCGAAGAGGTGGTCGACGGGGCCGTCGAAGAAGCCCTGGATCTGGGCGGCGTGCAGGTCGACGGCCATGATCCGGTCGGCGCCGGCGACCTTGAACAGGTCCGCGATCAACCGGGCCGAGATCGGCTCGCGGCCGCGGCCCTTCTTGTCCTGGCGGGCGTAGGGGTAGAACGGTGCAACCACCGTGATGCGCTTGGCGGATGCCCGCTTGAGTGCGTCGACCATGATCAGCTGTTCCATCAGCCACTCGTTGATCGGGTTGGTGTGCGACTGGATCACGAAGGTGTCGGAGCCGCGCACGCTCTCATCGAAGCGGGCGTAGATCTCGCCGTTCGCGAAGGTTCGGGCGTCGGTGTGAACGAGTTCGGTACCAAGTTCCGTGGCGATGTCCAGTGCCAGTTGGGGGTGTGCTCGCCCCGAAACCAATACAAGTCGCTTCTCGCCGCTGGTCTTGATTCCAGACACCTAGTCTCCGCTCTTTGCCGCAGCCGCCGCCGCGTCGGTTCCTGGGCGGTTGGTCTGTACCCAGCCGTCCATATTGCGTTGTGGGGCCACGGTGAGGGCCAAAGCCCCGGCCGGCACGTCCTTGCGGACGATGGTGCCGGCTCCCGTGTATGCTCCGTCCCCAATCCTAATCGGCGCGACGAACACGTTGTGCGACCCGGTGCGCACGTGGGACCCGATCTCACTGTGGTTCTTGTTCACGCCGTCGTAGTTGGCGAAGATCGTGCCGGCCCCGACGTTCGACTGCACGCCGATCGTGGCATCGCCGACATAGCTCAGGTGCGGCACCTTGCTGCCCATGCCTATGGTCGCGTTCTTGGTCTCGACGAACGTGCCGATCTTGCCGTCGGCGCCCAGAATCGTTCCCGGACGCAGGTACGCGAACGGGCCGACGGATGCGCCCGCGCCGATCACGGCGAGCGTCGCATCCGTGCGCTTGACGACCGCGTTCTCGCCGATTTCACAGTCGACGAGGGTGGTGTCCGGGCCGACCACGGCGCCGGTCTCGATCACGGTGGAGCCGAGAATCTGCGTGCCCGGCCGGATGGTGACATCCGGTGCCAGCTTCGCCTTGAGGTCGATCCAGGTCGTGGCCGGGTCCTGAACGGTCACGCCGGCCAGCTGCCAGCCGTAGACGATGAGGCCGTTGAGCTGGCGCGCCGTCTCGGCGAGCTGGGCGCGGTCGTTGATGCCGGCCACCAGCCAGGCGTCCGCCACGGGCACGGCGCGCACCTCTGAGCCGGACTGGCGCAGCAGGCCGATCACGTCGGTGAGGTACTTCTCACCCTGCGCGTTCTCGGTGGTGACATTGGCGAGCTGGTCGCGCAGTTCCTTCAACCGGAAAACGTAGACCCCGGCGTTGGTCTCGGTGATGGCGCGTTCCTCGCTGGTCGCGTCCTTCTGCTCGACGATGCGGTCGAAAGCGCCTTCCTCCGAGCGCACGATGCGGCCGTAGCCGGCGGCGTCATCCGGGAAGGAGGAGAGCACGGTGGCCGAGACGTCGCGTTCACGGTGCGCGCTGACGAAGCTGGCCAGCGTGGCGGCATTGAGCAGCGGGACGTCGCCGCTGACGACGAGGACGTCGCCGTCGAAGTCCCCCGGGAGGGCGTCCACGGCCTGCTCAACGGCCCGGCCGGTGCCGGGCAGGTCGTCCTGGTCGACGATCAGGCTCTCCGGCAGGTCGGACTGCACGAGAGCGGCCACCTGGTCGCGTTCGTGGCGCACGACCGTGACCACGTGCGCGGCATCCAGCGCCTGGGATGTCGCCAGGACGTGGCTCAGAATGGGGAGCCCGGCGAGCTGGTGCAGCAACTTCGGGGTGCTGGACTTCATTCGGGTGCCCTGGCCGGCGGCCAGCACGACGATGGCGAGTCTGGGGTCAGTCACGTTTTTTCCTCAAGCTTCGGTCTGGCCGGCCGGGGAAGACCGGGGAATGGCGCCGCTTTGTCTGCAGCAATGCTCCGCCGCCAGGACTCGAACCTAGACCTAACAGCTCCAAAGGCTGTCGTGCTGCCATTACACCACGGCGGAATTCGCCGACCGAGGGCCGACCAACGGTGACAAGTCTGCCAGATATCAAGCCGAACACCGCGCCGGGTGCCCGAAGACCCACCGAACATCCCGGTTTGCACGGCCGACCGGGATAATAGACGGATGCCCGTACATGACGAAGTCGACCGAATCGTTGACGCCTGGTTGCGCGAACGGCCCGACCTCGATTTCGCCCCCTTGCAGGTGCTCTCCCGGGTGGGCCGTCTCGCCAAGCATCTGGACCGCGCCCGCCGCACCGCCTTCTCCCGCTCGGAACTGGACTCGTGGGAGTTCGACGTGCTCTCGGCGCTGCGCCGCGCGGGCGAGCCCTACGAACTGAGCCCCAAGGCGCTGCTGCAGCAGACGCTGGTCTCCAGCGGCACGATGACGAACCGGATCGACCGCCTGGTCGAACGCGGACTGGTCACCCGCCGCACGGACCCCAATGACAGGCGGGGCATCTTCGTCGGGATGAACCCGGCCGGCCTCACCCGGGTGGATGCCGCCATCACCCGGCTAGTCGACGCCGAGGCCGAACTGCTCTCCACCCTGACCCCGGCCGATCAGGCGAACCTCGCCTCCCTCCTGCGCAAGCTCAGCCTCGACTTCGACTGAGAATCGAGGCTCAGAAGCCGGTCTCTGAAGGCGCGGGCCGTGACAGAGTCTCCGCCTCGGGCGGCGGCGGTTCCGGCACCACTGCACGGATGCAGGTGGCCGGCTCGGTCACGAATGCGCGCCCGCTCGGCGAGGTCCACCTCAGGGTGCCGGCCTCCAGGTGTTTCACCGTCCACCGGGTCTCGCTTTTCAGCGCATGGCACGGCGGACACAGGTGAGCGAGGTTGTCCTCGGCGGTCAAACCGTTGAACTGCCAGTCCAGCGAATGGTCGATGTCCGAATGGGCTGCCGACCGGTTGCAGCCGGGGAACCGGCAGGTCTCGTCCCTCACCCGCAGGTACTTCTTGAGGTCTTTGGGCACCTTGTACCGGTCCCGGCCCACTGAGAGCACCACCCCGGTCTCCGGATGCACCAGAAGCCGGGTGAAGCTCGGCGCCCCAGCCGCGATCCGCCGCGCGGTGTCCGCGTCGATCGGGCCGTAACCCTCCAGATGGGCCGGTTCGTCGTTGAGACCCATCAGACTGAACACCGGGACCGTGATGTTCACCGAACCGCGGATGCCCTTGCCGCGTCCCGAGGGCGTCACCCCGTCGAGGATGAGGTCCTCGAACACGTCCGCCTTCAACTGGGTCAGGGTTCGTTCCTCCTCCTTGCACTGCAGGCTCAGGGCCATCAGC
>NZ_SOGU01000103.1:0-93833 GCF_004403275.1 Cryobacterium sp. TMT4-10 | reverse complement strand
CCGATTTTAGCAAAAAGCGTACGTGGTGTCGAGACTATCTCAACTATTTACCAAAGTATTTCGCAGATAGTTACGAATGAGGCGGGTGTTACTCGTGGGATTCCCCGGCCAGCGAGGCGCCGCAAAACCGGACCCAAAACCTCGCCGAGCCGTGACTTACGCCCCTCTCCGGGCGCGAAAAAGGGGCGCAACTCACGGCTCGGCGGCGAAAGGCCGAGCCGAGAAGAGGTGGCGCGAGGAGAGCCCTAGGCGGGCGGGTAGAGAAACTTCGGGACCTCGCTGGCCGACACCGTGCGCGTGTGGTAGGCGTGGCTGCCCATCCAGTTGTACTCCTCGAGCACGACGGAACCGTTGGCGTTGATCGACTGCACATAGGCGACGTGGTTGTACGTGAACCAGGCGACCGCACCGACGACGGGGGTCTTGCCGGTGGCCCAGCCATGGTTCGACCAGGCGCTGGACCAGCTGCTCGCGTCACCGCCGCCGGGCGTCAGGGAGCCCCAGGTCCAGGCCCACGGCGCGCTGGTCGCGCCGGCATCCCGGTTGAGACGCCAGGCCACGAAGTCCACGCATTCGCGGTAGTAATAGCCGAGGGGTGACAGTCCGCCACCCTGGGTGTCGGGTGCCTGGTCGAACCAGGGGTAGTCGTCGCCTTCCGTCCGCACGCCGTACACCGCGAAGTTGGCCGCAACCGACTTGGCCGCATCCGCGGCCTTCTGGGCGGACAGGGCTTCGGCCGCCCGATCGGCGAGTTCTTCCGTCGAGGTGGCGGTGAAGCTGTCCCGGGCGACCGTGACCGCGACCGCACTAGCGTCCACGGTGACGCCCTGGGCGTCCTGGGTTGCCCGCGCATGAGCGGAGGCGATGCTGCTGCCCTCGCCTGTTCCGGGAGAGAAGGCGTACGCGGGCAGTCCCGCGGTGAGGAACAGTCCGGGGATCGCCAGCAGCGTCACGGCGATCCTCAGCGGGCTGCGGCGGTGCGACGCGCGCGCTGGCCGGGTGGGTGCCTTCGCGGCGGGAGGCGGGGATTTCGGCTGACGAAGACGGGGCTGGGACACGATCGCGGCCACATCCGCCCCGGGAGACGACACCGACAACAGAGGATCCGTGGCCGGGACAGGGATGGGAACAGGAGCGCCACCAACGGCAACGGCCGCGTCTGCCTCGGCCGCCGCAGCCTCGCGCCGTGCGCGGAATTCCCGGCGTGAGAGCACGGGAACGGGGTTCGCTGAAGGACCAGGACTGCCGGGTACGCCGGGATGGGGCAAAAGATGATCCTCTACAGGGCCGAAGTCGAGGTCGGCACTCCACCACACTAGGGGAACGGGGCCGAGAAGTCACCCTGCGGCGTTACATCACCGTTACATTCGAGATTCAAGCTTCGGCAATCGGCGATCGTTCGGCCGTCACGCTGCAGGCGCGAGGTACTCGTCCCACTGCGGCAACGGCCGCTCCGCGCCGCGCACCACCCAGGTCGTGCCCAGCGGCATCCGCGGGGCGAACAGGAGTTTCCAGCCCATCTCGCCCGGGGTGCGGTCGCTTTTGAGGTTGTTGCAGCGCAGGCAGCAGGCCACCAGGTTGTCCCAGCTGTCACGGCCTCCGCGCGAGCGGGGCTGCACATGATCGATCGTGCTGGCCGTCTTCCCGCAGTAACCGCAGCGGTGGTCATCCCGGCGCAGCACGCCGCGGCGACTGACCGGCACGGCCCTGGACCGCGGGATGCGGACGTAACGGGTGAGCAGGATGACGCTGGGCCGCTCCCAGGTGCCGGAGGCCGCGCAGACCGGATGCCCCTCCTCGGCCTGCACGATCGTGGCCTTCTGATTCATCACCAGCACGAGCGCCCTTTTGAATGACACCACGGCAAGGGGCTCGTACCCCGCGTTGAGGACCAGTGTTCGCATGCGTTCCCTTTCGAAAAGGGCTGGACGGCTTCCAGCCATTCGAACTGTCTTCTGTCAGCGAGAAGGGAGCGAGCAGATACACAAAAGGGGCGTCGTCACTCGGACGGCGCCCCGCAGGCAGCGGCGTGTCCGGGACACGCGCAACTCAGTGTTGTGTGACTGATCTGCCGCGGCGCGAAGCGGCAGCGCAGATCCATGGTGTGAATCGTGCGCCGCTCACGCATTGGCTCTCCCGACAACTCGCAGAACATCAGAGCATCAGGTTAACTCACATTCGGCACAGCCCGATAGGGTGCTGCGCCGAATGTGCGAGGTGTTACGGAACGTTCACCTGCGCTCAGATGCCGAGCCGCACGATGTAGTACGAGCTGGTCCAGATCGGCTGCACGCGCACCGACGCGCCCTCATAGGGCGCGTGCAGGATGTTGCCGTTGCCGGCGTAGAACCCGTCGTGGCCGTCCATGATAACCAAGTCTCCCGGCTGGGCCTCGGCCAGGGAGATCCGAGTTCCGACGGCGCCCTGCCCGGTGGAGGAGTGCGGCAGGGACACGCCGAACTGCGCGTAGACGTACATGACGAACCCGGAGCAGTCGAAACCGGCCGGTGTCGCCCCGCCGAAGACATAGGGAACGCCCTGGTACTGCGAGGCGACGCCGTAGACGGATGCGAGATCGAAGCTCGGGTGCGCCGGGGCCGCAAGATAGTCGGCGGTCGAGGGCCCGGTATAAGAGGCCGCGTAGGTCGTCATGGCCGCGGCGGCTGCCTGACGGCTAGCCTCTGCCGCTGCGGCGGCCGCAGCGGCATCCGCGACGGCCTTCGTGGCCGCCTTCGAAGCCGCCAGCTCCTCGGTGCTGGTGGCCGAGAAACCGTCGCGAGCCACGGTGATCGTGTTGGCCTGGTCCGTGACTTCCACGGATTGGGCGCCGGACTTCGTCAGCTCGGTCGCGGCACTCGCCCCGAACTGGTCGCCCTCCGATGCCGGCGCGAACGCGTAGGCGGGGAGGGCCATGGTCGCGACCAAACCGCTGGCCAAGGTCATGAAGATGATGTTCGCCACCGCGCCCCGGCGGCGGGAACGCGATTTTGGACGGGGAGCGGGAGGCTGGTAGAGGCCGAGCTCCGAGTGGACCCTGTCGATGGTGCCGGACGTCGAGTTTCGGGCTCGACGCAATGATTTATTACCTAATGCAGCCAAAGTGTTTACCTCCGGCGCCTCGACAACACTAGGTAGTTGCCCCATCCAATGCGCTGGGCGCGTGTGAGTACCGAGGCAAGAGATGGGAGAGAAAGGCGTCTTGATCCGGGCCCGTCGACCGGAAGTTGGCCTGTGGGACGCCTCCAAGCTACGTGACGTTCATCCGTTTGTCACTCAATCCGCGATATTTCTAACAAATTGGTAACAGAATCAGGCGGATTCGCAGCATCCAGCGCGGCGGAATCGAGCCGGAAAGCGGCAGTGATGGGCTACGCGCCGGCCACCGGAGTGGTCACGAAGATGTGGCTCGCGACCTCGTTCGGCAGTTCCAGGCCGTCGCCGAAGCCGTCGACCGTGACGAGAACGTACGATCCGACGGCGGAGAAGACCCCCAACGCGCCGGGCATGATCCCGGAGTTCTTCAGTTGCGCCAGGAGTACCGGATCGACCTGCACGGGCTCGCCGAGCCGGCGCACCACGGCGGTCACCGGTTCGGAGGAACGCGAGACCACGTCGACCAGGTTCGTCACGCCGGCCATGAACGCGACGGCCGGGGAATCGCCCAGCTCATCGAGTCCGGGAATCGGGTTGCCGTACGGGGATTCGGTGGGGTGACCGAGGATTTCAAGGATCTTGCGCTCGACCTGCTCGCTCATCACGTGTTCCCAGCGACAGGCTTCGTCGTGAACGAACTCCCATTCGAGACCGATCACGTCGCTCAGGAGTCGCTCGGCGAGACGGTGCTTGCGCATCACGTGCACGGCCTTGCGCCGCCCGTCGACGGTGAGCTCGAGGTGCCGGTCGCCGGACACCACGACGAGGCCGTCGCGCTCCATCCGGGCCACGGTCTGGGACACGGTGGGACCGGATTGACCGAGGCGTTCGGAGATGCGGGCACGAAGAGGAACGATGTCCTCCTCCTCGAGATCGAGGATCGTGCGGAGGTACATTTCGGTGGTGTCGATGAGATCTGCCATACCGAGCCTTCCTGTCAGCCTCCGTCAATGGCCAACCTTATCGTCCGGTCGACGACGGATAGAATCGTGGCCATGTCGACACTGAAAATTCCCTCCGAACTTCTGCCCGTTGATGGGCGATTTGGCTGTGGCCCGTCCAAAGTCCGCCAGGAGCAACTCGATTATCTAGCAAAGGTCGGCGCGGGTGTCATCGGCACCTCTCACCGTCAGGCTCCCGTTAAAAACCTCGTCGGGCGCGTGCGTTCCGGCCTCTCGGAGCTGCTGCGCGCTCCGGACGGTTATGAAGTTATTCTCGGCAACGGCGGGTCCACCGCGTTCTGGGATGCCGCTGCTTTCTCCCTTATTTCCGAGCGCAGCCAGAACCTCGTCTTCGGCGAGTTCGGCGGCAAGTTCGCCGCCGCAGCCGCCGCCCCCTTCCTTACCGCCCCCGATGTGATCAAGGCGCCGGCCGGCTCCCGGAGCGAGTTCGTACCGACCGAAGGCGTGGACGTCTACGCCTGGCCGCAGAACGAAACCTCGACCGGCGTGATGGCCCCGGTGACCCGCGTGGTCGCCGACCCCGGCGCCCTGACCGTGATCGACGCCACCAGCGCCGCCGCCGGGATCGACTACGAAGCAGACCAGGCGGATGCCTACTACTTCGCTCCCCAGAAGAACCTCGCTGCAGACGGCGGCCTGTGGATGGCCCTCTTCTCCCCCGCAGCGATCGAGCGGGTCGAACGGATCGCCGCCAGCGGGCGGTACATCCCGGAGTTCCTCAGTCTGAAGAACGCGATCGACAACTCGCGCCTGAACCAGACGCTGAACACGCCGGCCGTGGCCACCCTCCTGCTGATCGAGAACCAGCTCGACTGGATCAACGGCAACGGCGGACTGGCGTGGGCTTCCGCGCGCACCCGTGAGTCGTCATCCGTTCTCTACGACTGGGCCGAGAGCGTCTCCTACGCGACGCCGTATGTCACCGACCCGACGCACCGGTCGCAGGTCGTCGCGACGATCGACTTCGACGACTCGATCGACGCCGCAGCGATCGCCAAGACGCTGCGCGCCAACGGGATCTCCGACACCGAGCCCTACCGCAAGCTCGGGCGCAACCAGTTGCGCGTCGCCACATTCACCGCGATCGAGCCCTCCGACGTGCGTCAGCTCGTCAAGTCGATCGAGTTCGTTGTGCAGAACCTGGGTCAGTAGTCCCGGCATGCGGATCTGGCTGAAGGACAGTGAACGACGGCCCGATCCGCTGCCTGCCCGAACGGATGCCCGCAAGGCTTTCCTTGCGGGCTCCGCAGGCTGGCTCCTCGCCGTCGCCCTGGCGTTCGTGTTCCGTGCGGAGCTAGTGGCGGCCGGGCTCGGCTGGTGGCTCTGGTGCGCCGTCATCGGCCTCGGCCTCGGCCTCGCCGGACTCGTCTGGGTTCAGGTGCGGCGCCGCTAGGCCCTCACCGAAGTCGATCCCGTCCAGGACATCCTCGCCGCGGTCTTCTTCGTCGTCTTCCTCATCGTCGAGGTCGTCCTCGTCGGACTCGTCTTCGTCGAGGTCGTCTTCGTCCTCGTCGTCCAGGTCGAGCGTCTCGGCCGCGGCCACGGCAGCGGCGAGTTCCTGAGCCGTGCGGTAGTCGGCGAGCCGGTCAGACCACGGCACCCACTCCGGCGCGATCAGCGCGTCGTCGCCCGGCGTGAGCTCGGCTTCGAGAACGCTGGGCTCCGAGTCCTCGTCCACACGGGAGAGACTGACCGTCCAGCGCCAGCCCGGGTAGCCGGGCAGGTTGCAGTCGAACAGCAGCGACAGGACGTGTTCGCCCTCGACGATGTGGCCGAGCGGTTCGCCGACGGTATCGGCCGGGGTGATCTCGAGGAGCGCGGCGCGGGCCTGGTCGACGGCGGCCAGGAGCCGAGCGTCAGCGACGGCCTCAGGCATCGAGTTCCTCCGCGACCTTGCGCAGCATGGCGGCGATCTTGTGGCTGTGCGCGCTGTCCGGGTAGCGGCCGCGTCGCAGGCTGGCGCCGATGCCGTCGAGCAGCTTCACCAGGTCTTCGATGATGATGGCCATGTCGTCAGCCGGCTTGCGGCTGAGCTTGGCCAGGCTCGGCGGGGCCTCGATGATCCGAACCGACAGGGCCTGCGCTCCGCGCTTGCCGTCGGCGATCCCGAATTCGAGCTTGGTTCCTGCCTTGACCGTTACTCCGGCGGGCAGCGCAGAAGCGTGGAGGAAGACCTCGTGGCCTTCATCAGAGGTGATGAAGCCGAAACCCTTCTCCTCGTCGTAGAACTTGACCTTGCCGGTGGGCATCTGGACCTCGCTGGATTCCGGGCGCGCGGGATGCGCGCCGACCGCACCCAGCATATTCGGTTGCGCCGGTCCCTGCCCGTATCCTTGGGACTGTGACCAATCAAACTCCACAAGCCGCCAGCCGGCTCGAACGCATCCTTGCTTACATGGTTGCGGGTGTGGTGGGTCTGTCCATCCTCGCTTTCCTTGCCGTCATCATCGGCACCGCAGTCGGGGCTGGAGCGAACAACGGATTCGGCCAGGGGGTCTGGCCGTTGATACTCGCCTTGCCGCTTTTCGGCTTGCCAATCGGGTTCGTCCTGATCATCGCCCTGATGGTGATGACCGGACTGCGCCGCGCACGCGAGGCACGACAGAACAAGGAGTAGCCATGCTCACGCTCGCTTCACGCCTTCGCGCACTGGATGACGCAACGCTGCGCCGCACTCTGGCCGTCCGCAATGTCTCAGCCGTCGGCATCCGCGACTTCTTCGACCTCGCCGAGGCGCTGCTCGATCCGGACGCGATCCAACGCGTGCTGACCCGGCTCGACCGGGCCACGCTCTCCGTGCTCGCGGTGGCCGGCGAGCTGGCCACCGAGGGCCAATCGGCGGCGACGGATGCCGACGCGGCACCCCCGAGCACCGCCCCGACCCTGGCCCGGCTGGCCGAACGGCTCGGGGCGCTGTCCGGATCACCCGTCGCCGTGACGGAGGTCGCGGCTCGCGCCGCCGAGCTCGACGCGCTGATGCTCGCGCGCCTGGACGGTCACCGGTTCAGCCCCTACGACGCGGTCCACGACCAGCTGCTCACCTGGCCGGAGCTGGGGCTGCCGACGGCCGTGCAGCTGGCCGGCGTCCCGGCGCCCGCCGCGCTGGCCGGCGTCGCCACCACCGACCGGTTCACCGACCGCCTCGCCGCCGAGCGCGCCTTCGGCGCCGTGTCATCCGTCGCCGAGCTCGTCACCGAGCTGGCCCGCGAACCGGCCAGGGAACTCAGCCGGGGCGGCCTCGGCTTGCCCGACACCAAGCGGCTCGCCGCGGTGATGGGCGTCGAGCTCGAGGCCGTCCCCTCGTTCGTGGCCACGGCGGCCCGGGCCGAACTGATCGCGCACTCCGACGGCTACTGGAACGAGACCGAGGCCGGCGAGGCCTGGCTGCTCGAGGGCACCGCCCGCCGCTGGGCGGTGCTCGCCGACGCCTGGCACGCCGCGCTGCCGGCGGATGTGCGCGGCATCCTCGCCCACCGCCCCGGCGTCTCCTGGGGCGACGTCCTGCGCGGCTTCGTGGTCTGGCTCTACCCGGCCGGCGGCCAGTGGATGGACGACCGGGTGACCGAGTTCGCCGAGGACGCGGAACTGCTCGGCATCACGGCCAACCAGACCACGAGCCCGGCCGGAGCCCAGGTGCTCGCGGGAGACCTGGAGGCGGCCACCCTGACGATGGCGGCTTCCCTGCCAGCCACCGGCGGCGCCGTCTACCTGCAGCACGACTTGTCGATCGTGTCCCCCGGGCCGCTCGCCCCCTCGATCGACACCCGGCTCCGTGGCCTCGCCGACGTGGAAAGCCGGGAGCTTGCCCTCAGCTACCGCATCACCGCGAACTCCGTCAACCGCGCCCTCGCGGCCGGGGAGACCGCCGAATCGCTGCTGGAGTTCCTGCGCGCCGTCTCGCTGACCGGCATCCCGCAACCCGTGGACTACCTGATCCGTGAATCGGCCGCCCGGTACGGCCGGGTCAGGGTCGGGGCCGCCCGCCCGGACGAGGCGCCGTTCCTGAGCTATGTGGTCTCGGACGACACCGCGCTGCTCGGCACCATCGCGGTCGACCAGACCCTGGCATCCCTGGGGCTCGTCCCCGCCGCCGAGACGCGGTTGACCAGCCGGTTCGCCTCGGATGTGGTCTTCTGGGCGCTCACCGACGCGCGTTATCCCGTCGCCGCCGAAGACGCCACACACGAGATCGTGCACCTGCGCCGTCACCAGCTGGCCCGGATCGTGCCGGTCCCCAATACGGATCCCACGATCGCGCTGGTCGAGAAGCTGCGGGCCGCCGACGGCGGTGAGGGCCAGGCTGCGGATGCCTGGCTCGCCCGGCAGCTCGACGCCGCGATCAAGTCGAAGCAGACCGTCGTCGTCAGCATCGCCATGCCCGGCGGCGTCGTGGTCGACTACCTGCTGGAGCCGGCGAGCGTGGGCGGCGGACGCTTCCGCGCCCGGGACCGTCGCGCCGACATCGAGCGCACCCTTCCCCTGTCCAGCATCATCAGCATCACGCCGGCCCCGTAAAGGGTGCAAGCCGCGGGGCCGAGCGGGCGTAGGATTGACGGCTATGTCTGATGGCCCTCTGATCGTCCAAAGTGACCGCACGGTTTTGCTCGAAGTGGCGCACCCTTTCGCCGAGGATGCGCGCCATGATCTGGCCGTATTCGCCGAGCTGGAGCGCGCTCCCGAGCACATCCACACCTACCGGATCACCCGGCTCGGGCTGTGGAATGCGCGGGCCGCCGGGCATGACGCCTCCGACATGCTGGCCACGCTCGAGAAGTACTCCAAGTTCGCCATCCCGCAGACCGTCAGCGTGGACATCACGGAGACCGTCGGCCGGTACGGACGTCTCGTGATCGAGCGCGACGCCGAGGGCCGGCTCATCCTGCAGAGCAACGACGAAGCCGTGCTCACCGAGGTGGCCGGCGCCAAGCGCATCGCGCCCCTGCTGATCGGGCGCCCCTCCCCCGACTCGTTCCTGGTCGAGGCGTGGGCCCGCGGGCAGCTCAAGCAGGAGCTGGTCAAACTGGGCTGGCCGGCCGAGGACCTCGCCGGGTACACGCCCGGCACGCCGCATCCGATCGCCCTGCTCGAAAACGGCTGGGCGCTGCGCGACTACCAGAACAAGGCCGTCGCCAGCTTCTTCGACGGCGGCTCCGGCGTCGTCGTGCTGCCCTGCGGCGCCGGGAAAACCCTGGTCGGAGCCGGGGCCATGGCCACCGCGAAGACCAACACGCTCATCCTCGTCACGAACACCGTCTCGGCCAGGCAGTGGCGCGACGAGCTGCTCAAGCGCACCACCCTGACGGCCGACGAGATCGGCGAGTACTCCGGCCAGGTCAAGGAGGTCAAGCCCGTCACGATCGCGACCTACCAGATCCTCACCGCCAAGCGGAAGGGTGAGTACGCCCACCTCGAGCTGCTCGACGCGATGGACTGGGGACTCGTGGTCTACGACGAGGTGCATCTTCTGCCCGCCCCGGTGTTCAAGCTCACCGCCGAGCTGCAGGCGCGCCGCCGCCTCGGCCTGACGGCCACCCTCGTTCGTGAGGACGGCCGCGAGGGCGACGTGTTCAGCCTGATCGGGCCCAAGCGATTCGACGCCCCGTGGAAGGAAATCGAAGCCCAGGGCTTCATCTCCCCCGCCTCCTGCTACGAGGTGCGGATCGACCTGCCCCAGTCCGAACGGTTGAGCTATGCGGCGGCCGCCGACGACGAGCGGTACCGGATGGCCGCCACCGCGCCGGCCAAGCTGGACGTGGTCAAGCGGCTGGTCGCCAAGCACCCGGGCGAACGCATCCTGGTCATCGGCCAGTACCTGGACCAGATCGACGAGCTCGCCGAGGCCCTGAACGCGCCCAAGCTCACCGGCGCGACCCCCGTCGACGAGCGTGAGCGCCTGTACCAGGCCTTCCGGGTCGGCGAGGAGAACCTGCTCGTGGTCTCCAAGGTCGCTAACTTTTCGGTCGACCTGCCCGAGGCGACCGTGGCCATCCAGGTCTCCGGTTCCTTCGGCTCACGCCAGGAAGAGGCGCAGCGCCTCGGACGCCTGCTCCGCCCGAAGGAATCCGGCCTCTCCGCGAACTTCTACACCCTGGTCGCCCGCGACACGGTCGACCAGGACTTCGCCCAGAACCGCCAGCGCTTCCTGGCCGAGCAGGGTTACAGCTACACGATCCTCGACTCGCAGAACCTCGACGCGCAGACCGTCACCGCCTGACCCGTCCCTCCGCCTCGCCGCCGAGCCGTGAGTTCGGCCCCGTTTCCCGGCCGGAATGGGGGCGCAACTCACGGTTCGGCGGAGTCGTCAGGTCTCCTCGGCCTCCTCGGACTCCTCGCGGCGGCCATAGCGCAGGAAGAGCATATCGCCCGCGGTGAGCACCTGCAGCAACGCCATCCGCCGGGTGGCGGCCGTGCCGCTCCGGGCGATCCGGCCCGCGCCGCCGGCCTCGAGCACGGGGCTGATCGTCAGGCACAGCTCGTCGACGCAGTCCGCCTCGATCAGGGCGCCGAACAGGTGCGGCCCGCCCTCGCAGAGCACCTGGCTCAGGCCCCGGGCGGCGAGGGCGTCGACCATCCGTCGCGGGTCGACGGCGTCCTCGCCGCAGATCAGGATGTCGGCGACCTCCGCGAGGTCCCGGCGACGCTTGGCCGAGGATGCCGCGTGCGTCACGACGAGTGGCCGCACCAGCGCCTCGGTGAACACGGCATGCCCGGGGTCGATGTCCAGCCGCGACGACACGATCGCGACCGGCAGCTGCGCCGGAAGCCCTCGCGCGGTGCGCCACGCGGCATCCGCGGGGTCCAGACGGATGCCGCCGTACCCCTCGCCCCGCACCGTGCCCGCTCCGACGACGATCACGTCGGAGAGCAGACGCAGCGTATCGAAGACGAGTTTGTCGTCGTCATTGTTCAGCCCACCGCTCAGGCCGTCGTGCGTGGCGGCCCCGTCGAGGCTGGAGATGAAATTCACCCGCAGCCTCGGAACCGTGCGATCGGCCACCGCGTACCGCGTGATGAGGTCGCCCTGCGCCAGCATCGGTCAGACCAGGTTGTGGCGCACGGAGGCGGGTTCGCGGAAGCCCATGATCGTCTCGGTCATCCGCACGGCATCGACGGCCGCGGTGACGTTGTGCATCCGCACGATCCGGGCACCCTGCAGGATGCAGTAGACGGCGGCTGCGAGCGAACCTTCCACCCGCGCTCCCCGCTCCCGGTCGAGCGTCTCCCCGATGAAGTCCTTGTTCGACACCGCCACCAGGGTCGGATACCCGAGCGCGGCGATTTCGCCGAGCCGCCGGGTGAGTTCGAGCGAGTGGTAGGTGTTCTTGTTCAGGTCGTGACCGGGGTCGACGACGATCCGATCGGCGGGCACGCCCCGGCTGAGAGCGAGTTCGACCCGTTCGCGCAGGAAGGCCGCGACCTCCTCGACGACGTCGCCGTAGGTGGGCATCGGCCAGGGGGTGCGCGGCGGGGCGAGGCTGTGGGTGATCACGAGCGTCGCGTCGCTGTCCGCGACCACATCGGCCATGGCCGGGTCGTGCACGCCCGTGGTGTCGTTGATCACGTGCGCACCGGCCGCCAATGCGGCGCGGGCCACCGCGGGATGGAAAGTGTCGACCGAGATGACGACCCCGAAGCCGCGCAGCGCCTCGACCACGGGGACGACCCGATCGATCTCCTCCTGAACCGGGATCATTGGACCCGGCGCGAATTTCACCCCGCCGATGTCCACCCAGTCGGCTCCATCGTCGATCGCCTGCCGGGCGGCCTGCACGGCCTGGTCGAGCGCGAATGTCGCGCCGCGGTCGTAGAACGAGTCGGGCGTGCGGTTGACGATGGCCATCACGACCACCTCGCGGGAGAAATCGAACACTCGGCCGCCGATCAGTCGGCGAGGATGGATCACCTCCGGACGCAGCGGCGCCAGTCGGGTGTTGGCGTTGTCCACGTCAGGTCCTCCATTCCGATGCTCCGACGAGCAGGTCGTCGAGTGCAACTCTTTCATCCGCAAGCCGGGCCGGGTCGACCCGCACCCTCAAACTGATGAATCGTTGCACGGTCTCGTTGACGTCCCACACGTTCACGTTCATCCCGGCGACGACCATGCCCTCGGCCACCCAGAAGGCGATGAACTTCCGGGCCGCCCGGTCGCCGCGGAACACGACCACCGCGTCCCGCGCCAGCGGGCCGTATCCCGAGTATTCCATCCCCAGGTCGAACTGGTCGGTATAGAAGTACGGAATCTGGTCGTAGCTGACCGCCTGATCGAGCATGGACCGGCCGGCAGCGGCGCCGGCGCGCTCCGCATTGTCCCAGTGTTCAACCCTGAGGTGCTGCCGGAGCACGGGGTGGAACACGCTGGCGACGTCGCCGACCGCGTAGACATCCGGGTCGATCGACCGGAACGCCGCGTCGACGACGATCCCGTTGTCCACCGCCAGCCCCGCGCTCACCGCCAGCTCCGTGTTCGGCACGGCTCCGATCCCGACCACGACCACATCGGCGGGGACCACCTCGCCCCCGGCCAGCGCGACTCCCGTGACCACCCCGTTCTCGCCGGTCAGCCGTGCGACCAGCGTTTCCATCCGCAGTTCCACGCCGTTCTCGCGGTGCAATTGCGCGAACACGGCGCCCGCCTGGTCGCCGATGGCGGTGTTCAGGGGCACCGTCTCGCGCCCGAGAACCGTCACGGCGTTCCCGTAGCCGCGCGCGGCGGAGGCGACTTCCAGCCCGATCCAGCCGGCCCCAACGATCACCACGTGGCGGTCGCCCCGCGCCAGCTCGGTGCGAAGCGTCTCGGAGTCCCGGGCCGTTCGCAACCGGAACACCCCGTCCAGATCAGCGCCCGCCCCGGGAAAGGGCCGGGCAGAGGCGCCCGTGGCGAGCAGCAACTTGTCATACCGCAGCGACTCCCGGTCCGGCAGCGCCAGCTCGTGGGTGTCCAGGGCGATGGCCCGGGCCTGACACCCCCGTTTGACCTCGATCTCCCGCTCGTTGTACCACTCGGCCGGGTGGACGTAGATCGCGTGCCGTTCCTCGGCGCCGGTCAGGAACCCCTTGGACAACGGCGGTCTGATGTACGGGTACTCGTTCTCGCCCGCGACCAGCACGATCCGGCCGGTGAACCCCTCCGATCGGAAGGTCTCCGCCGCCCGTGCGCCAGCGAGGCCGGCCCCGACAACTACGAAAGTCGGAGTGCGCATACCGATCTCCCAACGTCGAAGGTGCGCGATTTACCACCCAATATACCCAGCACAAGGGCATACCGGGTGCTCACAGCATGCTTCCAGCTAACGCGCAGATACTGGGAGCATGACTGATGGCCCCCGCATCCTTATTGTCGACGACGAGCCCAACATTCGGGATCTCCTCACCACCAGCTTGCGCTTCGCCGGCTTCGCCGTGCGAGCCGTCGGCAACGGCGCCCAGGCGATCTCCGCCGTCCTCGAGGAGGAGCCCGACCTCATCATCCTCGACGTCATGCTGCCGGACATGAACGGGTTCGGCGTGACCAAGCGCCTGCGCTCGGCCGGCTACACGGCCCCGATCCTCTTCCTCACCGCCAAGGACGACACCGAAGACAAGATCACCGGGTTGACGGTCGGCGGGGACGATTACGTCACGAAGCCGTTCAGCCTCGACGAGATCGTGGCCCGGATCAAGGCGATCCTGCGGCGAACCATGCACGCCGACGAAGATGCTGTCATCCGGGCCGGCGAGCTCACGATGGACCAGGACACCCACGAGGTGCTGGTCGGTGACGAGCCGATCGAGCTGAGCCCCACCGAGTTCAAGCTCCTGCGCTACCTGATGCTGAATCCGAACCGGGTGCTGTCCAAGGCTCAGATCCTGGACCACGTCTGGGAGTACGACTTCAACGGCGACGCCGGCATCGTCGAGTCCTACATCTCCTACCTCCGCCGCAAGGTGGACGCCCACTCCACCGAGCCCCTGATCCAGACCAAGCGCGGTTTCGGCTACATGCTCAAGGCGGCCAAGGCGTAGTCACAGGCTGCGCCCATACACTGAGGGCCTCATGCATCAGTCACTCATGGAGCGGTGGAGCCGCGTTTCCCTTCGGTCGAAGATCACCGGCGTGACGGTTCTGATGCTGACGCTGGGGCTGCTCGTGTCCGGCATCGGCACCATGGCCATGCTGCGCCAGTACGTCATCCAGCAGGTGGATGCCCAGCTGCAGGCGGATGCTCAGACCGCGTCGAACAGCTACTCGGCCGCCGCGCTCGGCCAGGGCACCACGGCCGTCGTCTCCTCCGACTATTTCGTCGCGCTCTACGACGAGCACGGCAACCTCAAGAACCACACCTGGCGCGAGCGCCCCGCCCGTGAGCTTCCACAGATTTCGATACCGCTGGATCTGCAGACCGTGATCGAGCTCGACGGCAAGACCATGACCCTGAAGGACGGGGCGGGCGACACCCAGTTCCTGGCGGTCGCGGTTCCCCTGGTGATCTCCCCGCAGGGGACGTTGGGAACACTGGTCATGGCCGTGTCCCTGAAGCCCACCGAGAACACCATGGCCACCTACCTCACCATTTTCCTGGGGTTCGGACTCGGCGTCGTGCTCGTCGGCGCGCTGCTCACCCGTCTGCTGGTCACGAGCACCTTCGCCCCCCTCCGCGAGGTGGAACGCACGGCCGCGGCCATCGCCGACGGGGACTTCAGCCAGCGGCTCGGCGGCGCCACCCCGAACACCGAGGTCGGCCGGCTCAACCGATCGCTGAACACCATGCTCAGCCGCATCGACCGCCTGTTCAAGGACCGTGCTCGCACGATCGACCAGATGCGCCGGTTCGTGGGCGACGCCAGCCATGAATTGCGCACCCCGCTAGTTTCGGTCCGCGGCTACGCCGAGCTGTATCGGATGGGGGCGCTGCAGTCCCCTGAGGAGATCGCCCAGGCCATGGAACGCATCGAGAAGGAGGCCATCCGAATGGGCGGCCTGGTCGAGGACCTGCTCGAACTGGCCCGACTGGATGAGACCAAACCGCTCGCGCTTGCCCCCGTCGACCTGATACCGCTGGCCCGTGACGCCGCCCTGGACGCCATGGCCTCCTCCCCCGGCCGCACCGTGACCGTCGTCAGTGCCGCCCCGGCCGAGTTCGACGACACGACCGACCGCCAGGCCATCGACCTCGCGCACTCCACCGGCGAAGTGCCTTCCACCCCCGGGCCGGCCCCGAAAACGGAGGAAACCGCCCTGCCCGCGGGGTCGGTCTCGTTCGCCGGCGCCACCCTGGCCCGCCTGCGCACGCGCAAACCGCGCAAGACGGATGTCCCGACCCCTCCGGCCGAGCCCGCTCCGGAAACAGCCCCGGTCAGTGTGCAGGCCGTGGTGATGGCCGAGGAGAACAAGATCCGGCAGGTCATCACGAATCTGATGGGAAATGCGCTCCGCTTCAGCCCCGCCGACAGTCCGGTGGAACTCGAGGTGGCGGTCGACCGTCGCAACCAGCGGGCATCCATCGCCGTCATCGATCACGGCGAGGGAATCCCGCCACAGATCCGGGACAAGATCTTCCAGCGTTTCTGGCGCGCCGACACGTCTCGCGCCCGGGAGACCGGCGGCAGCGGCCTCGGTCTGGCCATCGTCGCCTCCATCGTGGCCAGCCACAACGGCACGGTGCAGGTCGTGGACACCCCCGGCGGCGGGGCGACGTTCCGGGTCTGGTTCCCGCTGGCCGGTTCGCCGAACGCGCCGCAGCGCCTGGCCCCCACCACGCCGTAGCCGACGCCTCCGGCCGGGCCGTCCCTCCCCAGGCCCGCCTCGGATCGGTTTCCCCGCCACGAGCGGATACCGGCCCAACCGGCGTCGTCGGCTCGTAGTCTGCTCGGCACACTCCCCCCGCCGAAAGGACCATCATGACCCGTTACCAGGTCGACAGCGAAGCCGTTTTGCACACCACCGCCGTAGCCCGGGCCTCGATCGGCCGGATCCAGACCGAGGTCGCGGGGCTCATCTCCCAGCTCACGGCCCTGGAAGGATCGTGGTCGGGTCAGGCCGCCGCCGCGTTCCAATCCGCCGTCTCCGAATGGCGTGCCACCCAGCAGCAGGTGGCTCAGAGCGCCGAGGCGCTGGGCCAGGCCCTGAACCAGGCCGGCCAGCACTACGCCGAGATCGAGCAGGCCAACACCCGCCTGTTCCTGCGCTAGCCGGGCCGCATCCCCGGGCACGCAGAACAGGGCGCCTCCCGGAGGAGACGCCCTGCCCTGTGGAACGGTGTTGCAGTCGTGCGATCGTGCGATGAAACAGTGAAGCGGTGTGGACTTAGAAGTCCATTCCGCCGCCCTGGTCGCCGACCGGAGCAGCGTTCTTCTCCGGCTTGTCGGCGACGACGGCCTCGGTGGTGAGGAACAGGCCGGCGATCGACGCTGCGTTGAGCAGCGCGGAGCGGGTGACCTTCACCGGGTCATTGATTCCCGCAGCGAGCATGTCAACGTACTCACCGGTCGCGGCGTTGAGGCCCCAACCGATGGGCAGGTTGCGCACCTTGTCGGCGACAACGCCCGGCTCCATGCCGGCGTTGAGGGCGATCTGCTTGAGTGGAGCGTCGATGGCAACCTTGACGATGTTCGCGCCGGTTGCCTCGTCGCCGACCAGTTCGAGCTTCTCGAACGCGGTCTTGCCGGCCTGGATCAGTGCAACGCCACCACCGGCGACGATGCCCTCTTCGACGGCAGCCTTCGCGTTGCGGACGGCGTCCTCGATGCGGTGCTTGCGCTCCTTGAGCTCAACCTCCGTCGCGGCGCCGGCCTTGATGACGGCAACGCCGCCGGCGAGCTTGGCGAGACGCTCCTGGAGCTTCTCACGGTCGTAGTCGCTGTCGGTGTTCTCGATCTCGCTGCGAATCTGCTGGACGCGTCCGGCGATCGCTTCGGGGTCGCCGGCACCTTCGACGATGGTGGTCTCGTCCTTGGTGATGACGATCTTGCGGGCGTTGCCGAGCAGGTCGAGCGTGACGTTCTCGAGCTTGAGGCCGACCTCTTCACTGATGACCTGTCCACCGGTGAGGATGGCGATGTCCTGCAGTTGGGCCTTGCGACGGTCGCCGAAGCCGGGGGCCTTGACGGCGACCGACTTGAAGATTCCGCGGATCTTGTTCACAACGAGCGTGGCCAGGGCCTCGCCGTCGACGTCCTCGGCGATGATGAGGAGCTGCTTGCCGGTCTGGATGACCTTGTCCACGATCGGGAGGAGGTCCTTGATGTTCGAGACCTTGGAGTTGACGATCAGGATGTAGGGGTCTTCGAAGACCGCTTCCTGACGGTCGGGGTCGGTCACGAAGTAGGCGGACAGGAAGCCCTTGTCGAAGCGCATGCCCTCGGTGAGCTCGAGCTCGGTGCCGAGAGTGTTCGACTCCTCGACGGTGACGACACCCTCCTTGCCGACCTTGTCGATGGCTTCGGCGATGATGGCGCCGATTTCGGCGTCTCCGGCGGAGATGGAAGCGGTGGCCGCGATCTCTTCCTTGGTCTCGACCTCTTTCGCGTTGGCGATGAGTTCGGCGATCACGGCAGCCGTGGCCTTCTCGATGCCGCGCTTGAGGCTGATCGGGTCTGCTCCGGCCGCGACGTTGCGCAGGCCTTCGCGAACGAGCGCCTGAGCCAGGACGGTGGCGGTGGTGGTTCCGTCGCCCGCGACGTCATCGGTCTTCTTGGCGACCTCTTTGACGAGTTCGGCACCGATCTTCTCGTACGGGTCATCGAGTTCGATTTCCTTGGCGATGGACACGCCGTCGTTGGTGATCGTGGGTGCGCCCCACTTCTTCTCCAGCACCACGTTACGTCCGCGCGGGCCGAGGGTGACCTTGACAGTGTCAGCGAGGATGTTCAGGCCACGCTCAAGGCCGCGACGGGCCTCTTCGTTGAAAGCAATGATCTTTGCCATATGTGTTTCTCGTCCCTCCCGGACGTTACCAAAACGGTGATGGGTTGGCACTCAAAAGGAGAGAGTGCCAAGTGCAATTCTGGCACTCTGGGGTCGAGAGTGCAAGTGAACGCCGGGTGCTACTGGCGCAGCTCGACCGAGCCTCGGTCACCCGGCACCAACTCGATCCAAGTGTTGCCGGCCGCGAGCCGCACCGCCTGGCCGTTGTCGTCCACCAGCCGGATCGGCGCATCCCGGCCGGTCTTGGACCAGGTCGCATGCAGGCTCTTGCCGCCGGCCGACACCCAGGCCTCCCCGGAGCCGACCATCGTGGTCTTGGGCACGTTCGTGGAGGTTTCGTCGATGTCGACCCGCAGGATCAGGACGTTCGTCGCGCGGAGCTGTGCGCCGGAGCCGTCCAGGTCGGGCGTCCCCTCCTGGGAACGCAGGTAGGTCAGGCTCGCCTGGTCCCAGGTCCAGCCGGGCCAGCGCTGGTCGGAGAAACGGGAGTCGACGGCCGAGACGGCCTCACCGTCGGTGGCAGCGGATGACCCCGCCACCGTTGGGGTGTACGAGAACTGCTGTGCGGGGACCGCCACGGTGTCGTTCCGGTCGACCAGCTCCTTCGCCTTCAGAATGACGTTGTGCGGCGCATCGCGTGAGTCTTCCCGGTAGAACACACCGGTCTCGTCGCTCTCCTGGGAGACGGTGACCACGTCGGTGGCCTCCATCAGGTCGACGAACTGCTGCTGGCCGCCGGAGTACGCCACGATGCCGCCGAAGGGCGCAATGATGTCGGGATCCATGGGACGGATGGAGCGCACCGGTCCCACCAACTCGGGGATGCCGGACTGCCACACGGCCACGTACCGGGTCAGGCCGCCCTCCACGAGTTCCTCGAAGACGATGTCGGTGCGCTCGAGCCCGACCTGCGGCCTGGCAGCCTCGTGATTGTCGATCTTGACCGCCAGCGAGGGACTGAGCGCGCTTCCCGCCGGCACGGGGGTGCCCCGCAACGGAGCCAGCGCCGTGGCATCCGGGCTCTCGTCACCCGCAGAACTCTGAGCGGGCGCGGGCACCAGGGCCGAACATGAGGTCAACGTGAGCAGGAACGGAAGAAGCACGGCACCGAGCATCCGGCTGGACCGGAATTTCTGTGCCGTGCTTCGTCGTCCTGCTTTAGCCGTTCTGTCGCCTGTCACGCCACACACACTACTGCGGCTTCATCGCCGCGCGTGTACGGGAGGTGTATTCAGGGTCCGGCTCGATTGTTCGCCTGAATTGTGCGCTGAATCAGACCGGGCGGACCGATTCGGCCTGGGGGCCCTTCGCCCCGGTGCCGAGTTCGAAGATCACGTGCTGGCCCTCTTCGAGAACCTTGTAGCCGTGCATGTCGATGGCCGAGTAGTGGACGAAGACGTCCTGGCCACCTCCATCGACCGTGATGAAGCCGAAACCTTTTTCAGCGTTGAACCATTTGACGGTTCCGTTCGCCATGTGTAACTCCCTGTTGCTTTGGATTGATCGACACGCGCCCATTGGCCGTACCGGGCCTGGCGCATGTGACTGCGTCCATCCTGTGGGGCCAGTGGAATTCGCCTCTCTCGAGAGCGCCTGATTCAACAGAATGAGCGACCACTAGCCAATTTACGGAAGCTGTACAGGAACGAAAGGGGGTTGACGTAGGGCGCCCGGACGTATAAGCGGGGGCCGGGTAAAGGAGCCTCTCGCCTGCGGTTTCCCGGCGGCGGGGACGCTATCCGCAATTCGTTTTTCGTCATCCGGCGGGTACGTAATCTGCGCCGACCACGACGGTGAGGTCCGCCCCGGAGTCCGCGTAGTCGGAGGACGGCCGCACCCGGGATCCGGGCAGCGACTCGGCCACTCCTCGGGCGGCGCCCTCCAGGCCCGCATCGGCGTAGTACACCGTCGTCGTCGCGACGTCCTCGGTGTCGGCGTTGCCGAGCGTGTCCACGGTCCAGCCCGCCGTGGTGAGGGTCTCGCCGACGGCCTTGGCGACTCCGGCGCCGGGCGTGCCGTTCAACACCGTCACGCTCAGGCTCGGGTCGACGGCCGCGGCGGGGGTCGGGGTCGTGGTGGCGCTCGGGGCGGCCGCCGCGGCAGAGGAGGTGGCCGAGGCAGAGGCTGTTGCCGTGCCCGGCAGCGAGATGTTGAGATTGTTGTTCAGGAGGGCCAGCCCGACGACCCCGAGCCCGATCAGGAGGGCGGTCGCGCCGAGGGCCCACCAGAACGCCACCCAGTGGCGTCCCTTCTTCTGCGGGGCACGATGAGCGCCCACCCGGTCGAGGTGATGCGGGAGGTGGTCGAATCGGTCTTTCGGGTAGGAAGTCGGCATCGTCGTACTGGTTCGATCCTCTGCTGGTGGTGATTCACTGCGGTGCTGCGGTTCAGGGGTACTGCGGTTCAGGGGTACTGCGGTTCAGGGGTACTGCGGTTCAGGGGTACTGCGGCGGTTCGGTCGGGCGGAGTGTGCGACGCGCCCGTGCCTGCTCGCGGGCCTCGCGCATCCGTTGCAGGCGTTTCACCAGCATCGGATCGTGGGCCAGTGCAGCAGGGGAATCGATCAGAACACCCAGCAGTTGATAGTACCGGGCGGCCGAGAGATCGAACTCGGACCGGATGGCCTGCTCTTTGGCGCCGGCCTGCGACCACCATCGCCCCTCGAAAGCGAGGATCGCCAGTTCCCGTTCGGACAGCTCAGGCGCGGGGACCGGAGCCACGGTCGCCTGGGGAGCGGTGCTGCCGTCCACGTGCCACCTCCGTCGTCTTCTGCCATCCTATTTGCAGTGGTCTGCATGCTCGCTGGATCGCCCGCCGCCCGCCATGGGAAACCGCTGCGGGTTCCCGTTCGAGGAATACGGTCGCGGCCGGCCGAGTTTAGGGTTGACAGGTACAGATTTCGGCCCCCTCGGGCCGAAAACGAAGGGACAGGTCATGGACTACGAAGTCGAGAAATCAGACGCCGAGTGGCGCGAGGAACTGAGCCCGGAACAGTACGCCGTCCTGCGGGGGGCCGCCACCGAGCGCGCCTGGACCGGCGAACTGCTCGACGAGGCCCGCTCCGGCGTCTACACCTGCGGCGCCTGCAACGCGGAGCTCTTCAAGAGCGGCACGAAATTCGACTCCGGCTGCGGCTGGCCGAGTTTCTACGAGTCCGTCCGCCCGGAGGCGGTCGAGCTGATCGAGGACCGCTCGCTTGGCGTCGTGCGCACCGAGGTACGCTGCGCGCACTGCGGCTCTCACCTGGGCCACGTCTTCGACGACGGGTTCGGAACGCCCACCGGCGACCGCTACTGCATGAACTCCGTCTCGCTCAGCTTCAAGCCGGCCGAGTAAGCCTTGTCCGCACTCCTCGACGCGGTCAGTCGCCGCCGGTCCCATTCGAAGGTGACGACGGATGCGCCCAGCCACGAGGAGTTGCTGCCCCTGGTCGCCGCCGCGGCCCGGGTAGCCGATCACGGTGCGCTGCGCCCCTGGCGGCTGATCGAGGTGCGCGGCGAGAGGCGGCGGCAGCTGGGCGACGCGTTCGTGGCGGCATCCGGTGTCACCGGCGAGGAGGCGTCCAGGCTGGCCGCGAAGCCCCTGCGCGCCGAGCTGCTCATCGCCCTGATCGTCAGCCGCCGCGACAGCGAGAAGGTTGCGGTCTGGGAGCAGGACGCCGCCGCCGCGGGAGTCGGCCACATCCTGAGCCTCCTGCTCGACGACAGCGGCTGGGGCGTCATGTGGCGCACGGGGCCGCTGGCCCGCACCGACCTGGTGCGCCGGGTGCACCGGCTCACCGACGCGGAAGAGGTCCTGGGCTGGCTCTACGTCGGCGGCGTGCCGGCCGACTCGAGGCCGGGCGTGCGCACGGCCATCGATCCGGGCGAGTACCTCACCGAGCTCTGAGCTTCGGACAGCCCCGTCGGCCGTCCCGTCCACGCTGCTGGCCGCCCCGGCCGAGAGCCCGGTCCGGCGTCGAACCAATTCGTCGGAGATTCTGCTGTAAAAGCGCCAATTCAGCCTGTTTGGGAACGATTCGGGCAAAATCTCCGTCGAATTCGTTCGGGCAGGCAGGTGCTGAAGAAGGCAGGTGCTGCCAGGTGCGCCGATTTTCGCTGGCGACCGTGCACCGAGTCACGCTCCGGCACGGAGCAGATGCACGGAGCAGATGACAGAACAGTGGGGCCGGCCACGGGACTTGAACCCGTAACCCCCACTTTACAAGAGTGGTGCGCTACCAATTGCGCCAGGCCGGCATGAGACGGATGCCGCCTCGACACACCATCCTAAATCACGAAGCCGACCTGTGCGGCCACGTCAGCTCGGCGGGGCGGGCCCGCAGCGGATCAGCTGCGGATCAGCTGCGGATCAGCTGCGGATCAGCCAGCCGGGACCGGCTCGGGCGTCGGAGTGGAGGTCGAGTAGGTTTCGCCGGCCGACTGGAGCACGAAAGCGGCGAACTCCTTGGGATCGTCGAGCGCGCCGACGTACTGCTTGCCGTTGACGAGCACGGTCGGGGTGCCGGTGATGGCCTCGATCTCGGTGTTCGGCAACGGGCCGGACAGCGCGCGGTCGGTGGACGCGACCACCCAGGACTTGTAGGTCGTGTCATCGATGCAGGCGTTGATCTCGGAAAGCTCATCGTTCACGCCCGCCTTCTTCACCAGGGCCTTGATCGCGGCGTCGTCGAGACCGGCGGTGCCTTCCTTGGGCTGCTTCGCGAACAGCGCGGCGTTGAAGGCGTAGAAGTCATCGGGCGAGTAGTTCGCCACGCACGCGGCGGCGTTGGCCGCTCGCAGGGAGTACTGGGTCCCGGATGATTTGTGGGTCAGGATCGACACCGGGTGGATCTCGACGGTGGCCGCGCCGGAATCGACCCATTTGACGATCTGGTCACTGTTGGCCTTTTCGAACTGGCTGCAGAACGGGCACAGGTAGTCGGCGTAGACGCGGATGTCGGCGACGGTGCCGGTCGCATCTGGCTTGGAAGGAACCGTCTTGGAGTCGGGCTGCAGCGATGACGTCTTGACGGCCGTCATCCCCTCGGCGATGAGGACGCCGTCGCTGGCCATGTTCGCCGGACCGGGACCAGCCGGGCGGATCGAGTTGACCAGGACCAGGGCGATCATGGCGAGAAGGGCGATGCCGGCCACGGCAATGCCGCCCCGCACGAAGACCCGATTGCGCCGATCCTTCTTCCTCTGCTCCACCCGGATCTTCGTGGCCTTCTTGCGGGCCGCGTCACGCCGCTGGTTCTTAGAGGGACGACCATCGCCCGATCCGCCAATAGTCATGAATGCTCGCTCCGAATAGGTAAGTGCAGAGGCAATTCATTTGCGAATGCCTCCCAAAGACTAGGTGCCCAGTCTGGGAATCGCCCAGACGGCGCCTGAGCGCCTGAGCGCGTGAGCGGTGGCGCAGATTCGCTTCTCGACGTCGGGTTCAAACGGCATGACATACTGAAACAGTCGGCTTATACCATCATCTTGGCGGTCGGCACATAAATCCCATCACTACGGATCGTCCGGCACGTACCTGCCGGTGAAGGAGAATACAGATAATGGCTTCAGTCACGTTCGACAAGGCAACCCGTCTCTACCCGGGTTCCACCCGCCCCGCAGTCGACCACCTCGACCTTTCGGTCGCCGATGGCGAATTCCTCGTTCTGGTCGGCCCCTCCGGCTGCGGTAAGTCCACCTCCCTGCGCATGCTGGCCGGCCTCGAAGAGGTCAACGACGGCAACATCTTCATCGGTGAGCGCAACGTGACGGATGTCCCGCCGAAGGACCGTGACATTGCCATGGTCTTCCAGAACTACGCTCTGTACCCGCACATGACGGTCGCCGAGAACATGGGCTTCGCGCTCAAGATCGCCGGCGTCAACAAGGACGAGCGCGCCGCCCGCGTTCTGGAGGCCGCCAAGCTCCTCGACCTCGAGCCGTACCTGAGCCGCAAGCCGAAGGCACTCTCCGGCGGCCAGCGTCAGCGCGTCGCCATGGGCCGCGCCATCGTGCGTCAGCCCCAGGTGTTCCTGATGGACGAGCCGCTCTCGAACCTCGACGCCAAGCTGCGCGTGCAGACCCGCACCCAGATCGCCTCCCTCCAGCGCCGCCTGGGGGTCACCACCGTTTACGTGACCCACGACCAGACCGAGGCGCTCACCATGGGTGACCGCATCGCCGTGCTCAAGGATGGCGTGCTGCAGCAGGTCGGCACCCCGCGCGACCTGTACGCCAAGCCCAACAACGTGTTCGTTGCCGGCTTCATCGGCAGCCCGGCCATGAACCTGTTCCTAGCCGACGCCGTCGACGGTGGCATCAAGTTCGGCACCGCCACCATCCCGGTCCCCCGGGAGACCCTGGCCGGCTCGACCGGCAACAAGGTCACCATCGGCGTCCGCCCGGAGGACATCCACCTCTCGACCACGCACGGCGAAGGCCTTCAGGTTGACGTCGACCTGGTTGAAGAGCTCGGCGCCGACGGCTACCTGTACGGCCACTCGACGGTCGAGGGCAAGCGCACCGACATCGTCGCTCGTGTCGACGGCCGCTCGCACCCGTCCGCCGGCGACACCGTCTACCTCACCCCGACGCCGCACCACCTGCACGTGTTCGACGCCGAAAACGGCCTCCGCCTCGGCGGGGCAGTCGCCAACTAACACCCGGTTCGACATCTGAACGGCCGGACGGCGCGTCAGCTCCGTCCGGCCGTTCTGTCGTCCACCGGTAAACTCGACCCATGAGCGGTTCCCTCAATATCACGTCGGCCACGGCCGACCCTGCCCTGCTCGACCTGCCCTGGGACCTTCCGCTGGACGCCTGGCCGAACGAGAACATCGCCGCCCTCCCCAAGGGCATCTCCCGCCACCTGGTGCGCTTCGCGCATCTGAGTGGCCGCGTCGTCGCGATCAAGGAGACGACCAGCGAAATGGCCAAGCGGGAGTACGAGATGCTGCGCACCCTGCAAAGCCTCGAAATCCCCTGCGTCGAGCCGCTGGCCGTGATCACGAATCGCACGAATGAGGATGCCGAACCCCTGAACTCGGTACTCATCACACGGCACCTCAAGTTCTCCCTCCCGTACCGCGCCCTCTACTCGCAGACCCTCCGCCCCGACACGGCGACCCGGCTGGTGGACGCGCTGGCGCTGCTGCTGGTGCGCGTGCACATGGCCGGGCTGTTCTGGGGCGACGTGTCGCTGTCGAACACGTTGTTCCGCCGGGACGCCGGCGCGTTCGCCGCGTACCTGGTCGACGCCGAGACCGGTCAGCTGTACCCGGGCGGCCTGTCCAACGGCCAGCGCGAAAACGACCTGGAGATCGCCCGCGTCAACATCGCCGGTGAGCTTATGGACCTCGAGGCCGGCGGGCGCGCAGCCGACGAACTCGACCCCATCCGGGTCAGCAACGGCATCGTCGCCGCCTATCGGCTGCTCTGGAAGGAGCTGACCGGTTCCGAATCCTTCTCCAGCTCCGAACGCTGGCGCATCACCGAACGGGTCGAGCGCCTCAACGACCTCGGGTTCGACATCGAGGAGCTCGCCATCAAGACCGACGACCAGGGCACGACCGTGCGCATCCAGCCGAAGGTCGTCGACGCCGGCCACCACCAGCGGCGCCTGTTGCGGCTGACCGGGCTCGACGCGGAGGAGAACCAGGCCCGGCGCCTTCTCAACGACCTCGACTCCTACCGGGTCTCCTACGGCGACCCGGAGGCCGATGAGGAGATGCTGGCCCACGAGTGGCTCGTGCGCGTGTTCGAACCGGTCATCCGGGCCATTCCCCGCGACCTCAAGGGCAAGCTGGAGCCGGCCGAGATCTTCCACCAACTGCTCGACCACCGTTGGTTCATGGCGCAGAACCAGTCCAGGGACATCCCCCTGGCCGAGGCCGTCACGTCCTACGTCAAGGATGTGCTGCGCCACCGCCGTGACGAGGCGACCGTGATCGAACCCTCCACCGGCGAGATCACCATCCCGATCGACGTCACCGACGATGAGACCGCCGCGGCCGCGGATGCGGATGACACCGCCGCCGACGATGCCGCCGATTGGCGCCTCAAGGTCTAGCCACAATCGTCGCCGAGCCGTGAGTAAAGCCCCTATTCCGTGACGGAATAGGGGCTTTACTCACGGCTCGGCGGGGTGCCGTGGCCGCGTGAGGGCGACGGGTGCCCGGGTGGGCGGGGCGGGACGGGACGGGACGGGACGGGTGCCCGGTTGGGCGGGTGCCCGGTTGGGCGGGTGGGGTCAGGACGCGGCGGCGGCCTTCGCCGCTGCGGCGGCGGCGGACTTGACTGCCTTGGCGGCCTTGGCTGCGGCGCGCAGGCGGGAGACCTCGTAGAGGGTCACTCCGGCCGCGATGCCGGCGTTGAGCGACTCGGTCGACGCGCTGATCGGGATCGAGACGATCGCATCGCAGGTCTCGGTGACGAGGCGGGACAGGCCCTTGCCCTCGCTGCCGACCACGATCACGATCGGGCGTTCGGCGAAGCCGATGCCGAGCTCGGGCAGCTGCGTATCGCCGTCGCCGGCCAGGCCGATGACGAGCACGCCCTGCTCCTTCAGCGACTTGAGCGTCTGGGTCAGGTTGGTCGCCATGGCGACGGGGAGGCGGGCCGCGGCGCCGGCGGAGGTCTTCCAGGCCGACGCAGTCACACCGACGGAGCGACGTTGCGGCACGATCACGCCGTGACCGCCGAACGCGGCCGTCGAACGGATGATCGCGCCCAGGTTGCGGGGGTCGGTGATGCCGTCTAACGCGACGAAGAGGGGCTTGTGGCCGCGGCTGATCGTCAGTTCGAGCAACTCGAGCGGCTGGGCGTACTCGTAGGCGGGCACCTTGAGCGCGAGGCCCTGGTGCACGGAATCGCGGCCGGCCAGACGGTCGAGTTCGGGGCGCATCACCTCGAGCACCGGGATGCCGCGGGTGGTGGCCAGGGTGAGGACCTCCTTCACCCGCTCGTCCATCTCGATGCGCGTGGCGATGTACAGGGCCGTGGCGGGGATCTTCGCCCGCAGCGCCTCGAGAACGGAGTTGCGCCCGGTGACGACCTCATGCTCGTCGATCTGCTTGGCGCGACGGGTCGACGCTCCGCCGCCGCCCGTGTTGCCGGTGCTGGCACCGCGAGGCGCGCTCTTGGGGCCCGCGCCGGTGCGGCTGCGGCCGCCGCCGGCCGCGGTGAAGCGGTCCTGGGCTGCCTTGCGCTTGCCGGCGGGGTGGTACGGACGGTCTTCGGCCTTCGGGGTGGGCTTCTTGCCCTCGAGGGCCTGACGGCCCTGGCCGCCGGAGCCGACCTGCGGTCCCCGGCTGCCCTTGCGCACGGCTCCGGTACGGGACTTGCGGTCTAAGTTCTTCATCAGTCAAAGCTCCAATGGGCACCCGACGGGGTGTCTTCGATGGTAATTCCGGCGGCGACGAGCTCGTCCCGGATACGGTCTGCGGCCGCATAGTCGCGGCCCTGCCTGGCGATTTCGCGGTCATCCAGAAGGCGCTCCACGAGTGCGGTGAGCGCGATCATCGCCGGTTCGTCCGTGGACACGGACCAGCCGGGCGAGAGGGGGTTGATCCCCAGGACCTCGCTCATGGCGAGAACGTGCCCACGCGCGGCTGCCGCGGCGTGCAGATCTTCGGCGTCCAGCGCCGCGTTGCCGGTGCGCACGGTCTCGTGCAGCACGGCGAGGGCCTGGGGGACGGCGAGGTCGTCGTCCATGGCCGCGGCGAATTCGTCCGGTACGATCTCCACGCCGGAGCCCGCGAACCGGGTGTCGGCCAGGCGCCGGTCGGCCCGGTCGAGGAAGCTCTCGATGCGTTCGAGGGCGGCTTCGGCCTCGACGAGTGCATCCTCGTGGTAGTCGATGGTGGAGCGGTAGTGCGCGGCCCCCAGGTAGTAGCGCACGACGATGGCGCGGGCCTGGCCGAGGAGCTCGGCGGCGAAGACGGAGTTGCCGAGCGACTTGGACATCTTCTGCCCGTTGACGTTGACCAGCCCGTTGTGCATCCAGTAGTTCGCGAATCCGTCACCGGCCGCAGCGGACTGGGCGAACTCGTTCTCGTGGTGCGGGAAGCGCAGGTCGAGTCCGCCGCCGTGGATGTCGAAGTGCGGGCCGAGGTACCGGGCCGCCATCGCCGAGCACTCGATGTGCCAGCCCGGACGGCCGGAGCCCCAGGGGGACGGCCAGGAGGCGGACTCGGGCTCCTGGGCTTTATGGCCCTTCCAGAGGGCGAAGTCGCGAGGGTCCTTCTTGCCGCGCGGGTCGGCATCCGCGGCCGCTTCCATATCGCCCCGCTGCTGGCGGGTCAGGACCCCGTATTCGGGCCAGCTCGCGGTGTCGAAGTAGACGTCGCTGGATCCGTCGTCGGCGGGATAGGCGTGGCCGAACTCGATCAGCCGGGAGATCAGGTCCTGCATCTGCTGGATGCTGGCGGTCGCGCGCGGCTCGTAGCTGGGGGCGAGGATGCCCAGCCGCTGGTACCCGGCCGTAAACTCGAGCTCGTAGCGGTACGCGAGCGCCCACCACTGCTCCGTGGTGCCGGCCGCATGGGCCAGGATCTTGTCGTCGATGTCGGTGACGTTGCGCACGAACGTGACGTCGAGGCCCCGGTAGGTGAGCCAGCGACGCAGCTGGTCGTAGACGAGGGCGCTGCGCAGGTGCCCGATGTGAGGGGAGGACTGCACGGTGGGTCCACAGACGTAGACCCCCACGGCGCCGGGCACGCGGGGAGTGAAGTCACGGAGGGCCTGGGCCCGGGAGTCGTACAGTCGCATGGTCACGCTTCCCAGCTTAGGTCAGGGTTCGCGGGGCGTTCGGGGAGAATCAGGGCGGTCGCGATCGCCGCAACGCCTTCGCCCCTGCCCGTGAAGCCGAGCGTATCCGTCGTCGTCGCCGACACGTTGACCGGAGCGTGCAGCAGCGCGCTGAGCAGCGCCTCCGCTTCAGACCGCCGGGGGCTCAGTTTCGGCCGGTTGCCGATGATCTGCACCGCGACGTTGCCGACCCGGAAACCGGCCGCCGTCACCAGTCGGAGGGTTTCGGCCAGGAAGACGTCGCCGTGGGCGCCATCGAAACGAGGGTCCGACGTGCCGAAGATCCCGCCGATGTCGCCGAGGCCGGCAGCGGAGAGGAGCGCGTCGCAGATGGCGTGCACGGCGGCATCGCCGTCGCTGTGGCCGGACAAACCGCGCTCCCCCGGCCAGTGCAGACCCGCCAGCCAGAGGTCGGAGTCCTCGTCGAAGGCGTGGACGTCCATGCCGGTGCCCACCCGGGGGGCGGACGCGCCCGGCAGGGAACTGCCCCGGAGAAGGGATTCGGCCCGGCGCAGGTCCCAGGGGGTGGTGATCTTGAAGGCGAGCGGGTCGCCGGGGATCACGCTGACGGGGTGCCCGGCGGCCGCCACGACGGACGCATCGTCGGTCGCCTCGGCGGTCGCCACGGCGGCGGCGGCCACCAGCATGTCCCGGGGGAATCCCTGGGGCGTCTGCACGGCGGACAACTCGGCCCGGTTCACCGTTCCCGTGATCACCCCGGCGCCAGACACGCTCTTGATCGTGTCCACCACGGCAAGCCCCGGCACGATCCCGTGCCCGGTCGAGCCGACGGCATCGACGACCGCGTCGCACAGCGCGGAGGGAGTGAGCGCCCGGGCCGCGTCGTGCACGAGAACCGTTCGCACCTCGGGCCCGAGCACCGCGAGCCCGCGGTTGACGGACTCCTGCCGGGTCGCGCCGCCCGCAACCACGAGAACGGATGCGTCGTCGCTCACCCGTGCCGCCAGCTCGCGCGCGACGGCCAGGCGGTCCTCCGGCGCCACGACGATGACTTGCGCCGGATCACGCATCCCGAACACGGACACCAGGGCGCGCTCGAGCAGGGTGGCGCCGGCCAGGGGGACGAAGGCCTTGGGCAGCTCGTGCCCGAGCCGGCTGCCGCTGCCGGCGGCGACGACGATGACCGCGACCACGGGCGCGGGGGATTCAGTCATATCAGGAGGCTATCTGGTGGGGTCGTGCGGCAGGGGAAACGCGAAAGGCGGCACCTCACGGCGCCGCCTTCCAACGAGAGCGTGGTTATGAAGCGAGGACCTGGTCGAGAACGGTGGAGGCCTTCTCTTCGTCGGTCTTCTCCGCGAGGGCCAGTTCGGAGATCAGGATCTGCCGGGCCTTGGCCAGCATGCGCTTCTCGCCGGCGGACAGGCCGCGGTCCTGGTCGCGGCGCCACAGGTCGCGGACGACCTCGGAGACCTTGATGACGTCACCGGAGGCGAGCTTCTCCAGGTTGGCCTTGTACCGGCGAGACCAGTTGGTGGGCTCTTCGGTGAACGGCGCGCGCAGCACCTCGAACACCTTGTCGAGTCCTTCTTTGCCGATCACGTCGCGAACGCCGACCAGGTCGACGTTCTCGGCGGGCACCTCGATGGTGAGGTCACCCTGAGTGACATTGAGCTTCAGGTACAGTTTTTCTTCACCCTTGATGATCCGCGTCTTCACCTCGGTGATCGTTGCGGCTCCATGGTGGGGATAAACGACGGTTTCTCCGACCTCAAAAAGCATGTATGGATATCCCTTCAGCAGCGTCTATGATACCACAGCCGTCGGTGGTAGGGTTCGCCGCGCCGATTGGCGCGCCGGGCGGCCCGCTCCAGCCAGTAAGCTGGTGCCAAAGCGAAATTTGCAGCGTTTGGCCATCGGGCAAAACGGTGAACTGTTGTGGAGGTCTTGTGAGAGCTCGAATCATCGTGTCCGTCGTCGTGGCGGCCGGCATCCTGTTGGGAACCAGCGGCTGCAATCTGCTGGCTCCGCAGTCGACGACGGCGAAGTATGACGCCAGCGACGGCGTCAGCGGCGATGTGGGCGACCTCGCCATCCGCAATGCGGTCCTGCTGTCCGAGGACGGCTCCACCGCCAGTCTCCTGGTCACGGTCGTGAACACCGGAGACTCGGCGCACAGCCTCAACGTGCAGTACAAGGGGGCCACGGAGAAGGTCACCCAGAAGGTCAACGTCGACGCGAACTCGAGCGTGACCATCGGTACACCGGATGCCCCGACCGTGTCGGTCACCGACGCCGACACCCAGCCGGGCTCGCTCTTCCCCGTCTTCATGCAGTACGGCAACGAGACCGGCATCGAACTGCTGGTTCCGGTCCTGGACGGCTCCCTGGAGACCTACTCCACGCTCGTTCCGACCGCCGCGCCGTAACCACCAGCAGCCGACCAGGCGCGACCGGCCGGGCCCCGCGGGGCTTGGCCGGCGTCGGCACGCCGCGCGAGCGGTCAGGCTTCGAAGCGGTAGCCCAGCCCGCGCACGGTGACCAGCATCTGCGGCTCCGACGGGGTGGACTCGATCCGTGAACGGATCCGCTTGATGTGCACGTCCAGCGTCTTCGTGTCGCCGAAGTAGTCGGCGCCCCAGACCCGGTCGATCAGCTGGCCCCTGGTGAGAACCCGGCCGGCGTTGCGCAAGAGGTATTCGAGCAGCTCGAACTCCTTCAGCGGCAGGTTCACGGTGTCGTCGGACACCGTGACCGTGTGACTTTCGAGGTCCATCCGCACCGTGCCGGCCGCCAGCACGGTGTCGTCCTCGGCGACCTCCTCGGTGCGCCGCCGGGACACCGCCCGGATGCGGGCCAGCAGTTCCCGGGTCGAGTACGGCTTGGTGACGTAGTCGTCCGCCCCGAGTTCGAGGCCGACCACGATGTCGACCTCGGAGTCCTTGGCGGTCAGCATGATGATCGGCACCGAGGAGCGGGTGCGGATCTCCCGGCACACCTCGGTGCCCGGGATGCCCGGGAGCATCAGGTCGAGCAGGATCAGGTCGGCGCCGGTGCGATCGTATTCGCTGATCGCGCTCGGTCCGTCCTCGGCGACCGTGACCTCGTACCCTTCCCGCTCGAGCAGGAAGCTCAGCGGCTCGCTGAGCGCACGCTCGTCTTCGACCAGCAGAATGTGGGTCACGGGGTGTCTCCTATCGCCGCCGGGGCGGGGTGTGGTGCCTCTGGAAGGCGGATGGTGAATGTCGAGCCGCTGCCGGGCTGGGACCAGACGCGGATGTCCCCGCCATGGATCTGCACCACGTGCTTGACGATCGACAACCCCAGGCCCGTGCCGCCGGTGTGTCTGGACCGAGCCTGGTCCACCCGGAAGAAGCGCTCGAAGATGCGTTCCAGGTCGGCTTCCTGGATGCCCACACCCTGGTCGGTGACGGTGATCTCGACGACGCCGTCGTTGCGGCGCACCCCCACTCCGACCCTCGCCCCCTCCGGAGAGTAGTTCACGGCGTTGGCGACGAGGTTGTGCACCGCCATCACGAGTAGTCGCTCGTCACCGTTCACGAGCGCGCCGGACTTCTTGCCGACGGCGATGGTGATCTTCGCCGCGTCGGCCACCACCCGGCTCAGGTCCACCGCGGAGGCGACGATCGTGTCCACGTTAAGGAGTTCGGGTTCGGTCAGGGCGTCCTGGGCCTGCAAACGGGAGAGTTCGATGATCTCCTGGGTCAGCCGGGTGAGCCGGCCGGACTCGGTCGTGAGGCGGCTGGCGAAGCGCCGCACCTGCACCGGCTCGTCCGCGGCCTGCTCGAGCGCCTCAGCCAGCAATCCCACCGCGGCAATCGGCGTCTTGAGTTCGTGGCTGATGTTCGCGACGAAGTCCCGGCGCACCTCGTCGAGGCGGAACGCCTCCGTGCGGTCCTCGGCCAGGAGGAGCACGTACCGTGTGCCCAGCCGGGCCAGCCGCACGCGCACGCGCATGCTCGCGTCGCCGAAGGGCCCACGGGAGAGCACGAGGTTCTCCGAGACCGGCTCGCCGGTGCGTCGCACCCGCTGGGCCAGTTCCAGCAGTTCCGGATGCACCAGCTGGCGGTTCCAGACCAGCCCCATCGACACCGCCGCCTGCGAGGCCTTGACCACGTTGTTGGAGGGATCGAGGACGGCCCCCGCGGTCTCGAGCGCGTCGAGCACCTGGTCGATGCCGTCGGGAACGGCGGGGTTCACGACCTCGGCCGCCCGCCGGCCGTGACGTTCGGCCACGTGCAGCAGGGTCATGAATCCGGCGCCGACGGCGAGGCCGAGTGCCAGCGACACCAGCACAAGCCCTGTCGATTCCATATACCCAGATTACTGATACTTGTTGCGTCGTCTGACGAAGCAACCCGGCGCCCTGACCGATTCAGGTAGTGTTCAGTATCTCGGCACCTGCCGTTCACCTCGGTCCGCGAGGATCGTGAACGGGGCCAGGTGCGTCTCACGTGTCTGCGCGTACCGCGCGCCCAGGAAGGACCACACACATGCGTGAAGTTTTCCAGCAGGAACTCGCCGAAGTGCAGGATCGTCTCATCGAGATCTCCCGCCTCGTCGCGATCTCCATCGACAAAGCCACTCGGGCCTTCAACGAGTCCGACGTGAGTCTCGCCGACGAAGCGATCAGTGAAGACGAGAAGATCGACGAACTGACCATCGAACTCGACGAGCTCGCCATCACAATCCTCGCCCGCCAGCAGCCGGTCGCGCGCGACCTCCGCATCGTGGTCAGCGCGCTGCGGATCAGCGCGTCCCTCGAGCGGATGGGTGACCTGTCCACGCACATCGCCCAGCTCGCCCGTTACCGCTTCCCGGACAAGGTCGTTCCCAAGAGCCTGCGCGGCACGTTCGCGGAGATGGGCGCGCTCGTCACGGCGATCGCGAAGATGCTGACCGAGCTGCTGACGAACGAGGACATGCTCCTGGCCGAGACCATCCGCAACGAGGACGACAAGGTCGACGCCCTGCACCTCAGCGTGTTCGACGCCGTGCTGGGCGAGACCTGGAAGGGCCAGGCCGCTGACACGGTCGACTCGACGCTCGCCAGCCGCTATCACGAGCGTTTCGCCGACCACGCCGTGTCGATCGCGAAGAAGGTGCAGTACCTCGGCACCGGGGCGTGGCAGCAGAACACCAACGCGTAACCCCGAGCGCGAGAAAGCCCCGGAAGCGATCGACTGCTTCCGGGGCTTTCTTCTTAATGGGGTGCGGGGATGCGGTCTACTTCTTGTTTCCCTGCGCCGCGACGGCGGCGGCGCCGGCGGCGGCGGCCTCCGGGTCGAGGTAGCGGCCGGGGCCGAGAGGCATCAGGTCTTCGCCCAGGCGGTAGACCAGCGGGATGCCGGTCGGGATGTTCAGCTCGGCGATGTCGGCGTCGCTGATGCCGTCAAGGTGCTTGACCAGGGCGCGCAGCGAGTTGCCGTGGGCGGTGACGAGCACCGTCCTGCCCGCGCGGAGGTCGGTCGAGATGTCGGATTCCCAGTAGGGCAGCATCCGGTCGACGACGTCGCTGAGGCATTCGGTGCGCGGCAGGTCGTCGCCGAGGTTCGCGTAACGCACGTCGTGCGCCTGGGACCAGGGGGAATCGTCGGCCAGCACGGGCGGCGGCACGTCGAACGAGCGACGCCAGAGCTGGAACTGTTCGGGGCCGAACTTGGCCAGCGTCTCCGCCTTGTCGAGGCCCTGCAGGGCGCCGTAGTGACGCTCGTTGAGGCGCCAGGAGCGCTTCACGTCGATCCACAGCCGGTCGGCTTCCTCGAGCGCGATGTTCGCGGTCTGGATGGCGCGGGTAAGTAATGAGGTGTGCAGGACGTCGGGCAGCAGGCCCGACTCGGCGAGAAGTTCACCGGCGCGCTTGGCTTCGGCGGCTCCCTGCTCGCTCAGCCTGACGTCCACCCAACCGGTGAAGAGGTTTTCCTGGTTCCATAGGCTTTGGCCGTGACGGAGAAGTATGAGGTTGTATGCATCTGACATGACTTCAACTCTACCGATGTGGCGGGCGCCGGGAGTAAGCGCGGCAGGCGGGACCTAACGACCGGGCGTGCGGATGCCCAGGCGCGGCAGCCGGGGGATCTCGGCGACCGACCCGGCCGACTGCGGCACGATCACTTCCTGCGCCGCGGCGACGGAGATGCCCTGGGACTGCACGTGCAGGGTGACCGTGGCCGGCACCGTGCGTTTGACCACGGCGAGCGCGATCGGCCCGAGCTCGTAGTGGATGGCGCTGGAGGTGATGATTCCGACGCCGCGGTGCTCCTCGGTTGCGTCCGGCAGCTTCCGCACCGCCTGGACCTCGTCACCGTGGGCGGGAAGGACCGAGTCCGAGCCGTCGAGGTGCAGCAGCACCAGGCGCCGGGGCGGGTGGCCGAGGTTGTGCACCTTCGCCACGGTCTCCTGCCCCCGGTAGCAGCCCTTATTGAGGTGCACCGCGGTGCGGAGCCAGTCGAGTTCGTGCGGCAGGGTCTTCTCGTCGACCTCGGTCGCCCGGCGTGGACGCCAGGCGGCGATCCGCAGGGCTTCGAGGGCGAGCAGGCCGGCGACGCCGACCGTGCCGTGGCGCACGGAGTCGCGCAGGGCGGGCAGGGTCGCGCGCGGCACCAGGACCTCGGTCCAGCGCCAGGCGGCTCCGGGGTGAGTGGGGGCATCCGCGTACTGGAAGCCACCGCTCGCGACCTGGTTCCAGGGGTCGTGCCAGACCAGCAGAACACCGTTCGGGGCCGCGGGGCTGAGGGGCAGCGCGGACACGTCCGCCGCCATCGACCCGATTACCGCGTAGGCGAGGGTGTGGTCGACGATCTGCACCCGCAGCGTGAACCGCATCTTGTCGAGCCACGCGTGCAGGCCGGGCAGCTGTGCCGATTCCAGGAGCAGCCAGGTCTCCACGCCGTCGTCGATGACCTGCATCGCGTACTCGACGCGGCCGGTCGGGTCGAGCAGGAGGGTCTCGGAGGATTCTCCCGCGGCCAGGTGGCGCAGCTCCTGGCTGGAGATCGAGTTGAGCCAGGTGAGCCGGTCCGGCCCGGCGACGCTCAGCACCCCGTAATGGGACAAGTCGACGATGGCCTCGCCGGCGAGCAGGCGGCGCTGTTCGGTGAGGGGGCCGCCGTAGTGCGCGGCCACGCCGGCGTCGATCCCGTCGGCCTGCACGGCGCCGTCGAGTTCGAGCAGCGGGGACACGTTTTCCGAGGGCACGTTTTCTGAGGGCACGGATGCGGCGGTCATGGCGCTCTTTCCAGCTGGTTATTCGACGCGCTTGAGGCGTCCGGAGGCGTGCGTTCGCAGGCTCTGGCCGAGTGCGGCGATGTCCCAGGCCCAGAGCAGGTGGCCGTCGACCAGGCCGTAGAGCCTCGTCGCGGCGGAGTAGGGTTTAGCGCCCTGGGTGCGCATCACGGCATCCGTCGCGAGGTCGATCCGCGGACCCTTGACCTCGCCGAGGTAGATCTCCGCGACACCGCCGGGGTGCACGATGGTCACGTCGATGTCGAAACCGCCATCCGCGTTGCGGAGCGTTTCCACCGCCGACGCCGTCACGAACGGATGCGCGCCCTCCGCTGGCAGCAGGCCGGGACCCGGGTCGCCGGCGCCCTGGGGGCGGCTCAGCCGCCAGTACCCGGTTTCGGTCATCAGTGGGGTCTTCTCACCGTTGTCGGAGCCGGGTTCCGGCTCGAGCCAGGTGTACGAGCTGTAGTTCAGGTGCGGCAGGCCGTCATGGCTGAAACTGAGCCGGTGGCCGAACTCGCGGCTGACCGACTCCTCGCCGACGACATAGTCGAGCACTCCCGAGCCCTCCCAGACACCGAGCAGCCACGACAGTGGAACGAGTTCGGCGGGGAGCTGGGTGGGGAGCTCGAACATCGAAGGTTACCGCTGCCCCCGGAACAGCTTGAACAGGACCATGCCGGAGACCCAGGCGATCGACAGGCTCGCCAGCGCGAGAAGCCCCAGGAAGAAGATTTCGAGTGCAAGGGTGTACATGCGTTCACTCTATCCCGCCGCGGGAGGTTCGATTACTAGACGAGGCCAATCAGGGCGAAGATTCCGGAGGCGACCGCGAGCACGACCACCGCTCCGGCCAGGCTCCGCGTCACACGGTCCACGTAGCCGTCCTTACGGCCGGTGGCCAGTTGCACGCAGAGGGTTCCGATCACGCAGCCCGCGAAGGACAGGCCGACCCAGACCAGGTGCTGGCCGGGCAGGGACAACGCTCCCACCAGGACCGCGCACACGACGGCGAAGGCCCAGACCCCCACGACACTTCTCCACTGCCAGCTCACTCTCTTATTCTGCCCTGCCCGGCGATCATTCGGCGGCACGCTAGTATGGGGCCACGATCTTTGGAGGGTGCGCGTGGCCCAGTTGTTGATCCTGACCTCGGCGGTCAACACTGACGTTCTTCCCGCCCTCGCATTGCTGTCGCACAGCACACGCATCATTCCGGCCCAGCCGGATCAGCTCGTTCGTGCGCCCGATTCCGATCTGGTCCTGGTCGACGCGCGCACCAACCTGATCGGGGCCAAGTCCCTCTGCCAGATCCTCCGCACCACCGGGAGCCTGATGCCGGTGCTGCTGGTGATCACGGAAGGCGGTCTCGCGGCGGTGAGCCCGGACTGGGGCGTCGACGACGTCATCCTCGACACGGCCGGACCGGCCGAGGTGGACGCCCGCATCCGTCTGGCCGCCGGTCGTACCCCGCGGCCGGAGGAATCCGCCACCATCCGCGCGGCCGGCGTGGTCATCGACGAGGCCAGCTACTCGGCGAAGGTGCACGGCCGCCCGCTCGACCTCACCTACAAGGAGTTCGAGCTGCTGCGTTTCCTGGCCGCCCACCCGTCGCGGGTCTTCACCCGGGAGCAGCTGCTCAGCGAGGTCTGGGGCTACGACTACTTCGGCGGCACGCGCACGGTCGACGTGCACGTGCGACGGCTGCGCGCCAAGCTCGGCGACCAGGAATCGCTGATCGGCACGGTGCGCAACGTGGGCTACCGCTTCAACGTGACCGAGCAGGACGGGACCCGTGGCATTCATCCGGTCCGCGACTAACCTCTCCGACCCGGCCTTCGCGGCCGAGTTCGACCGCGTCGCCGCGGCGGCGACGGCCCACGACGACTACCAGCCGTTCAACGAGCAGGCCCGATTCGACCTGGCCTCCGGGCGGCGCACGCCGTTCCTCGTGACGAGCGGGGACGCGGACACCCACCCCGGGGACGCGGACACCGGCGTCGTGGGCGCGGGGATCATCGGCGCGGGCGAACTCGACCTCGTGATCGACCCCGCCGCCCGGCGGCTCGGGCACGGCGGCGACGCCCTCGGCCGGCTTTTGACGGATGCCCCGGGCGACCTCCGCCTGTGGTCACACGGTGACCACCCGGCGGCCCGGGCCCTGGCCGAACGCTTCGGGTTCGCCGCCGAACGCACCCTGCTGCAGCTGCGGAAGGACCTGACGGCCGCCCCGCCCGTTCCGGACGGGGCCGACCCGGCGAACCCGGCCCACCTCGCCCACCCGGCGGACGGCATCGTCATCGAGGCGTTCCGGCCCGGCACGCACGACGCGGACTGGGTGGCGCTCAACGCGCTCGTCTTCGCGAGCCACCCGGAACAGGGACTGATCACCGAGCAGGACCTCGCGGCCCGCCAGGCGGAATCCTGGTTCGACGCCGGCGACTTCCTGCTCGCCCGGGAGGCCGCGTCCGGCCGACTACTCGGCTACAACTGGCTCAAGGTGGAGCCCGGCTCCCCCGTCGGCGAAATCTACGTCATCGGCGTGCATCCGGATGCCGCCGGGCGCGGCCTCGGCCGCCGGCTCATGCAGGCCGGCCTCGACCGCCTCCGCGAACGCGGCTGCAGCACCGTGGATCTCTACGTGGAGGCCGACAGCGTCGCGGCGGTGAACCTGTACCGCTCCCTCGGTTTCACCGACCGAACGGTCGATGTGCAGTACCACCGACACATTCGTTAGCCGGTGTTCATGCCGGATCGTCGCATCCGTGTGCCTCACAGTGTCAAGATGGGGAGATGGACGGCGATAACATCCAGACCGAATCGGGACTGGGCAGCGACTTTGACGACGACTTCGATCCCCTGATCGGAGTGAACGATCCGGCGTTACCCAAGGAGCGGTACCTCGACCGCGAACTGAGCTGGCTGGCGTTCAACCAGCGGGTGCTCGAACTCGCCGAGGATCCCGACCTGCCGGCGCTGGAGCGGGCGAACTTCCTCGCCATCTTCGCCAGCAACCTGGACGAATTCTTCATGGTGCGGGTGGCCGGACTGAAACGGCGCATCCTCACCGGGCTGGCCGTGCCGACCAACATCGGGCGCGCACCCCAGGACGCCCTCTCCGACATCTCCGCCACGGCGCACGTGCTGCAGGACCGGCACGCCCACGCGTTCCAGGACCTCGTCAGCCCGGCCCTGGCCGAAGCCGGGATCGACATCGTCAACTGGGACACCCTGGACGAAGCCGACCGCCGTTCCCTGCGCGACTACTTCTCGAACCAGATCTTCCCGGTGCTGATGCCGCTCGCCGTCGATCCGGTGCACCCGTTCCCGTACATTTCGGGGCTCTCGCTCAACCTCGCCGTGCGCGTGCGCAACTCGAAGACCGGCAAGCAGGAGTTCGCCCGGCTCAAGGTGCCCACCATGCTCCCGCGCTTCGTGCGCGTGGACCGCCGGGAGAACGTCGACAGCGTGCGCTTCATCACCCTCGAGGACCTGATCGCGAACCACCTCGGCGACCTGTTCCCCGGCATGGACATCCTCGAACACCACGTCTTCCGGGTCACCCGCAACGAAGACGTCGAGATCGAAGAGGACGAGACCGAGAACCTGATCAAGGCCCTCGAGAAGGAGCTGCTGCGTCGCCGCTTCGGCCCGCCCATCCGCCTCGAGATCACCGAGGACATGGACGAGGTCACCCTCGGCCTGCTGGTGCGCGAGCTCGACGTGACCGAGCAGGAGGTCTACCGCCTGCCCGCGCCGCTCGACCTGGGCGGCCTGTTCGACCTGCGCATCGACCGGCCCGACCTGCGGTACGCCAAGCATGTCCCGACGACGGCCGTGCAGCTGCTCGCGCCCGAGCCCAACGCGGAACCGGACATCTTCAGCGCCATCGGCCGCCGGGACATCCTGCTGCACCACCCCTACGAGTCGTTCGCGACCAGCGTGCAGGCGTTCCTGGAGCAGGCCGCCGCCGACCCGAACGTGCTCGCCATCAAGCAGACCCTGTACCGCACCTCCGGGGACAGCCCCATCGTGGAAGCGCTCATCGCCGCCGCCGAATCCGGCAAGCAGGTGCTCGCGCTGGTCGAGATCAAGGCCCGCTTCGACGAGCAGGCGAACATCACCTGGGCCCGCAAGCTCGAAAAGGCCGGCGTGCACGTGGTCTACGGCCTCGTCGGCCTGAAGACCCACTGCAAGCTCGCCCTCGTCGTGCGGAACGAAGGCGGGGTGCTGCGCCACTACAGCCACATCGGCACCGGCAACTACAACCCCAAGACCAGCCGGATGTATGAGGACCTCGGTCTCCTGACTGCGGACCCGCAGGTCGGGAAGGACCTCACCCGGCTGTTCAACGAGCTCTCCGGCTACGCCATCGAGAAGAAGTTCAAGCGCCTGCTCGTGGCGCCGCTGCACCTGCGCCGAGGGCTGCTCAAGAGCATCGCGGCGGAGACCGCAGCCGCCCAGGCCGGCAAGCCCTCCGGCATCCGGATCAAGGTCAACTCCATGGTCGACGAGGCCATCATCGACGCTCTCTACCGGGCCAGCCAGGCCCGGGTGCCGGTCGAGATCTGGGTACGCGGCATCTGCAGTCTCAAACCGGGCGTGCCCGGGATGAGCGAGAACATCAAGGTGCGCTCCATCCTCGGCCGCTACCTCGAACACTCGCGGATCTTCTCCTTCCACACGAACGGCGACCCGCAGGTCTACATCGGCAGCGCCGACATGATGCACCGCAACCTCGACCGCCGCGTCGAGGCACTGGTGCGCCTGGTCGACCCTGACCACCTCACCGAAATCGACGCCCTCTTCACCCGGGCGATGGACGACCGCACCTCGTCGTGGTGGCTGGACAGCTCGGGCGAGTGGACCAGACACCACCAGGACGAATCCGGGCAGCCGCTCGACGACATGCAGAACAGGCTCATGCAACAAATCTCCCTCCGCAAGCGCCCAACGGGCCGTCGATGACCGACCCCGTCTACGCCGCCGGCGCCGTCTGCTGGCGTTTGATCGACGGCAAGATGAACGTCCTGCTGATCCACCGCACCGTGTACGGCGACGTGACCATTCCGAAGGGGAAACTCGATCCGGGTGAAACGCTGCCGCAGACGGCCGTGCGCGAGATCGAAGAGGAGACCGGGCTGGCCGTGGCCCTGGGGGTGCCGCTGGGCATCTCGGCCTACTCTCTGCTCAACGGACGCGAGAAGATCGTGCACTACTGGGCCGCGGAGGTCTCCCCGGAAGCCATCCAGCAGTCGACGTTCGTCCCGAACGGCGAGGTGGCCGCGATCGAGTGGGTCACCATCAAGAAGGCCCGAACCTACCTGAGCTACACGCCCGACGTCGACATCATCGACGCGTTCGCGAAACTCGTCGACACCGGCGTCACCCGCACGTTCGCCCTGATCGCGCTCCGGCACGCCAAGGCGGTGCAGCCGGGCAACTGGGACGGCACGGACAGCAGCAGGCCCCTCACCGAGCGGGGCGTGAAGCAGGCCACCGCCATCGTGCCCACGATCACCGCCTGGCAGCCGCGCCGGATCGTGTCGAGCACGGCGACCCGCTGTGTGACCACCGTCGCCCCGTTGGCCGCGGCCACGGGCATCCCGGTCAAGCGCACCGAGCGGTACAGTCAGGACGCGTTCGAGCAGGGCACCGCGGATGTGCGGTCCGGCATCGGCAAGCGGGTGCGGTCGCGCAAGACGGCCGTCATCTGCAGCCACGGGCCGGTGCTGCCGAAGATCCTGCACGAGATCGCCCTCGCCACGGGCAGCACATACGGTTCCTACATTTCGGATGCCGCGGCGCTGGAAACGGGATCGTTCTCGGTCGTGCACCTCTCCGCCGACAATCCGAGCGCCGGGATCGTCGCGATCGAAACCCACTCGCCCGCGGTCTGACCGGGCATTCCTTCAACGCGTGGTGGCGGGCCCATAGCGGCCCGCCACGATGCGTTAACCTTCCGTTCACCTGCGTGCAGGGGTGTCGTTAACCACGAGGAATAGTGTCTCCCCGAGGCCAGCACCGGTCTCGACTACGCAGTCATTTTCTTTGCAGTCAACCCTCGAAAGGGATCCTTGTGAACTTCACGCGTTTTGGCCGACCCGCGGTCATCGCCGTCGTTGCCGCTCTTGCACTGTCTTCTTGTGCCTCGAACGAATCCGCCACTCCTGCCAGCACCGAGGGCGCTGCCAGCGCTCTCACCGGCACCCTCACCGGCGCCGGTTCCTCCGCGCAGGGCTCGGCCCAGGAAGCCTGGATCGCAGCGTTCCAGACGGCCAACCCCGACGTCACGGTCAACTACGACCCGTCCGGCTCCGGCGCCGGCCGCGAAACCTTCATCGGCGGCGGCTCCGACTTCGCCGGCAGTGACTCCTACCTCAAGGACGAAGAGCTGGCCGGCACGTTCGCCGCCTGCGCTCCCGGCTCCTCGGCCGTCGACCTCCCGGTCTACATCTCCCCGATCGCCGTGATCTTCAACGTCGAGGGCGTCAAAGACCTCAACCTGGACTCCGACACGCTCGCCAAGATCTTCAAGGGCGAGATCACGACCTGGAACGACCCGGCCATCGCCGCGTTGAACCCGAAGGCGACGCTCCCCGCGACCGCGATCACCGCCGTGCACCGCTCGGACGACTCCGGCACCACCAAGAACTTCACGGACTACCTGTTCCAGACCGCCCCCGACGTGTGGACCGATGCACCGGCCGACCCGTTCCCGCTGCAGTCCGGTGAGGGCGCCAAGGGCACCTCCGGTGTCGTCGACGCCGTCACCAACGGCGTGGGCACCATCGGCTACGCGGATGCCTCGAAGGCCGGCGACCTCGGCGTCGCCAAGATCAAGGTCGGCGACAAGTTCGTCGGCTACACGGCCGATGCTGCTGCCGCCGTCGTCGCCGACTCGCCCCTCGTCGAAGGCCGCGACAAGAGCGACCTCGCCATCAAGATCAACCGTCTCACCACGGACCCGACGCACTACCCGCTCGTTCTCGTGAGCTACGCCGTCGTCTGCACCGAGTACGCCGACGCAGCACAGGGCGAACTGGTCAAGGCCTACGTCAGCTACATGGCCGGCTCCGACGGCCAGTCCGTCGCCGCATCCGCCGGTGGCGCCGCGCCGCTGTCGACCGAACTCGCCGACAAGGTCTCCGCAGTTCTCGCCACCATCAAGTAACACTCGTCACCAGCATCACCTCAGGTCAGCCCGGTTCGGGAGGCGTCGCATTGCATGCGCCTCCCGGACCGGGCAGACTGAGGTTTGTGGCCAGCGGCTCGAACCTCCCCCACACTCACCACCTCACCACCTCAGGGAGATGCCAGGCATGACCACCGCAGTTGCCCGTGGAACGATCCGGGCGCCTCAGCGCCCGGGCGACCGCATCTTCTCCACCGCCACGGTGGTCTCCGGCGGCCTGATCCTCGCCGTGCTCGCCTCCGTTGCCGCCTTCCTGCTGGTGCAGAGCCTCCCCGCCTTCGTGGCCAAGCCGGAGGACTTCACCGGCGGCTACACCAACTTCTGGTCCTACGTCTGGCCGCTCGCCTTCGGCACGCTCTGGTCCGCGTTCCTGGCCCTGCTCATCGCCGTTCCACTGGCCATCGGCATCGCGCTGTTCATCTCCCACTACGCTCCCCGCAAGCTCTCGCAGGGACTGGGCTACATCGTCGACCTGCTCGCCGCCGTGCCATCCGTGGTCTTCGGCCTCTGGGGCATCGGCGTTCTCGCGCCGCTGCTGCAGCCCTTCTACGCCACCCTGGTGGCATGGTTCGGCTGGATCCCGCTCTTCGCCGGTCCCGTCTCCGGCACCGGCCGCACGATCCTGACGGTCGCGATCGTGCTGGCCGTCATGGTGCTGCCGATCATCACCGCCCTGTGCCGGGAGATCTTCCTGCAGACCCCCGTTCTCTACGAGGAGGCGTCCCTCGCCCTCGGAGCGACCCGCTGGGAAATGATCGCGATGGCCGTGCTGCCCTTCGGCCGCTCCGGAATCATCTCGGCGTCGATGCTCGGACTGGGCCGCGCGCTGGGTGAGACGATGGCCGTGGCCATGGTGCTCTCACCCAGCTCCCAGGTGGTCTTCCAGCTGCTCACCTCGCAGAACCCCACCACGATCGCCGCCAACATCGCCCTGAACTTCCCGGAGGCGCACGGGACCGGCGTGAACATCCTGCTGGCTACCGGCCTGGTGCTCTTCGTGATCACGCTGGCCGTGAACATGGTCGCCCGCCTGATCATCAACCGCCGCAAGGCCTTCTCGGGAGCGAACTGATGAGCACGACCACCATGGCGGCGCCCATGACGAACTCGCTCACGGCCGGCAAGCTTCCGAAGCACTCGGGCCTCGCCGTGCTGCTGGGCAGCTGGCTGGTCACCGCCGCGGTGTTCTTCGTGGTGCAGCTCTCCGGAGCCAGCGAGAGCTTCAACATCGCCGGCACGCTCTTCTTCGGCACGGTGCTCTACTGCGTCGCGATCTACCTGCTGTCCTACTTCGTCGAGGGCGTGCGCAAGGCCAAGGACCGTCTGGTCACCGCCCTGGTCACCGCCGCCTTCGTGGTGGCCCTGCTCCCGCTCATCTCCCTGGTGGCCACCACGGTGATCAACGGCCTGCCCGCCTTCCTCACCCCGACGTTCTTCACGGCGTCCCAGCGCAACGTGGTCGGCGCGGGTGGCGGCGCCCTGCACGCCGTGATGGGCACGCTGCTGATCACGGGAGTCGCCACCCTCATCTCGGTGCCGATCGGGCTGCTCACGGCGATCTACCTGACCGAGTACGGCCGGGGCCGGCTGTCTCGGGCGATCACCTTCTTCGTCGACGTGATGACGGGCATCCCCTCGATCGTCGCGGGCCTCTTCGCCTTCGCCCTGTTCTCCCTGCTGTTCAACGACCCGGGCATCCGGTTCGGTTTCGGTGGCGCGATCGCCCTGTCGGTGCTGATGATCCCGGTGGTCGTGCGCTCGAGCGAGGAGATGCTCAAGCTCGTGCCGAACGAGCTGCGCGAGGCCGCGTACGCGCTCGGCGTGCCGAAGTGGCTGACCATCCTGAAGGTCGTTCTGCCCACCTCCTTGGCCGGTATCGTCACCGGCATCATGATCTCGATCGCACGCGTGATCGGCGAGACCGCGCCGCTGCTGATCATCTCCGGGTTCACGGCGAGCATGAACTACGACCTGTTCAACGAGCGCATGATGACCCTTCCGGTGTTCGTGTACACGCAGTACGCCAACCAGGGCGCTGACACCCAGGCCTACCTGGACCGGGCCTGGGCCGGCGCGCTCACCCTCGTCCTGATCGTGATGCTGCTGAACGCCCTCGCCCGCATCATCGCCAAACTCTTCTCCCCCAAGCTCGGCCGCTAGGCTCCACCGGCGGCCGCTGGCCGTCCAACTCGAAGGAATGCATGTCCAAGCGCATTGAAGTCAACGACCTCAACGTCTATTACAGCAAGTTCTTGGCTGTCGAAGGCGTGTCGCTGACGATCGAGCCTCGCACCGTGACGGCCCTGATCGGGCCCAGCGGGTGCGGCAAGTCCACGTTCCTGCGCACCCTCAACCGCATGCACGAGGTCATCCCGGGGGCCTACGTCACCGGCGAGGTGCTCATCGACGGCAACAACCTCTACGGCCCCGGCGTGGACCCGGTGCTCGTGCGCCGGCAGGTCGGGATGGTGTTCCAGCGCCCGAACCCGTTCCCCACCATGTCGATCGGCGACAACGTGCTGGCCGGCGTGAAACTCAACAACCGCCGGATGGCCAAGACCGACGCCGACGACCTGATCGAGAAGTCCCTGCAGGGTGCGAACCTCTGGAACGAGGTCAAGGACCGGCTCGACAAGCCCGGCTCGAGCCTCTCCGGCGGTCAGCAGCAGCGCCTCTGCATCGCGCGGGCGATCGCAGTGCAGCCCGACGTCATCCTGATGGACGAGCCCTGCTCGGCCCTCGACCCGATCTCGACGCTCGCGATCGAGGACCTGATCGAGGAGATGAAGTCGGAATACACGATCGTGATCGTCACTCACAACATGCAGCAGGCATCCCGGGTCTCCGACCGCACCGGCTTCTTCAACATCGCCGGCACCGGCAAGCCCGGCAAGCTGATCGAGTACGACGACACGACCACGATCTTCTCCAACCCGAGCATTCAGGCCACCGAGGACTACGTCTCCGGCCGCTTCGGCTAACCCGCCGCCCACCCCGGCTCGCCCCGCACGAGGGCCTGCCCCGAACGAATTCGACGGAGATTTTGGCCAAAACGTGCCAAAATCGCCTGATCCGGCCCCGTGGGAGCAGAATCTCCGTCGAATTGGTTCGGGCGGGGCTCAGGTGGTGCGGGCCAGGAGGTGCCGGTTCAGGGCGAGGGTGCGCTCCGGGTCGGTCGGCAGGGACTGCCCGTCGAGTTCGGTGACGTGCACGGCCATCCGGATGCTGGACACCAGCCAGACCGCGTCCGCCGCCCGCAGCTCCGGGGCGGTCAGGTCACGGTACTCCGTGCGCTCCCCGGCCGCCTGCAGGTATTCGAAGACGCTCTGCTGGGTCGTTCCGTGCAGGATGGCCCCGCTCGGCACCGGCGTGACGTAGACCCCGCCGGACCGGATGACGACGCTCGAGGTGGGGCCCTCCAGCACAAACCCGTCATGGGTGAGGAAGATCGTGTCGTCGGCGCCGCGGCGCTTCGCCTCCCGCAGCGCCGCCATGTTCACCGCGTAGCTGAGGGTTTTGGCCCCCATCAGCAGCCACGGGGCCTGCTCGGCCACGCCCCGCGGATAGCCGCGGTCCAGCGTGACCGCGCGCACGCCATCCGTGCGGACGGGCCCGAAGTCGGGCGCCGCGGTCGCCTGCAGCCAGGCCGTGGCGACCGGACCGGGTTCGACCCCGCGGCTGAGCACGATCTTCAGCGCGATCTCGCCCGTGCGCGGCAGCCGCTCCATGGCATGCGTGATCGCGGCGAACCACTGGGCGACGTTGGGCGCCGGCAACTCGCAGATCTCGGCGGAGTTGCAGAGCCGACCGATGTGCGGTCCCACCTCCTGCGGGGACCCGTCGATGAACCCCAGGGTTTCGAAGATCCCGTCCCCGCGCTGGGCGCTGAGGTCGTCCACGCGCAGGGCGGGCGCGTCGGAGTTCACCTCATGGAACGTGTCGCTGAAATCCGTGCGGGGTGAATCGGCCGGAACCGGGTCGATCAGCAGCGTGAATGGCAGTGTCATACGCCGAGCATAAACGATGCGTCAGGAACTCTGGATGGCGACAATCGGGTCGGTGGTGGGCTGACGGGAGCCGCCGCGGGGTTCCACGGTGACGCCGATCGTGTCTCCCGCCGTCATGCTGCCGTCCAGCACGCGCCAGACGGTGCCCGCGCCGGAGGAGTCGAAGGTGCCCGCCGGGACCGCGCCGTCGCCCCCGATGTACCAGAGCTGGTAGTCCTTGTCGGAGGGCAGGGACGGCAGGTCGTCGACCAGCAGCGCCGAAAGGTGGCGCTCGCTGGACCAGACCAGGGTGGCCGGATGCCCGTCGGCCGTGGTCGTCGACGCCCGCTGCGAATCCGGGGCGGCGTTGATCTGGGCCAGGCCGGCGGCCTGCTGCTGCTCGAACTGGTTCGTGTTGAAGGCCTGCCCGGCGAATCCGCCGGCCACGAACAGCGCCACGGCCGCTGCGGCGGCCAGCAGGAGTCCGACCGGGCGCTGGAACCAGCGGCTGCGGGCCCGCTGCGCGGCCGCCCCGCCGATCGGGGTCACGGCCGCGGGGGCCGGCGCGGGGGCATCCGTCGTCTCGGGCTTCGTCGTCTCAGGCCTCGTCTGAGCGGGCTCAAGCGTCTCGGGCCGGGCGGCCTCGGTCGCGCCCGGTTCGGCCTGCGGGGCAGCGACCGGAGCGACCGCAGCCGCCGGACCGGCCAGCGCGGGCAGCTGGGGTGTCGCCGCGAGCTTGGCCATCAGCGAGGCCTTCAGCCCCGGGGTGGGCTGCACGGGCGCCGCGGCCAGACCCAGCGCGACGGCGGTGTCGCCGAGCTCGGCAGCCTCAATCCGGGCCTGCTCCGATTCGGCGAGGTGCCCCTCGTAGGCGGCGGCGTCGTCAGCGCCGAGCGCGTTCAGGGCGTAGGCGCCGGCCAGGTCGCCCGGGTTGTCGCCGCGTTCGACGCCGTTCTGGCGGGTGTTCTCGCTCATGACGCCACGCCCAATTCGTCGCGCAGCCGGATCATGCCGTCTCGCAACCTCGTCTTCACCGTTCCGAGCGGGATCTGCAACCGCTCGGCCACTTCACTCTGGCTGAGGCCGCCGTAGTAGGCGAGGCTGATCGCCTGACGTTGCAGTTGCGTCAATCTGGACATCGCCTTCTCCACCCTTTCGTGCTCGAGCCGTACTTCCACTGTTTCGGATACCTCGTCGTAGGCGACCGCGAGGTCGCGGATGCCGATCTTCGTGTCACGATCGCGACTGGCCTGCGACGACCGGATCCGGTCGACGGCGCGCCGGTGCGCCATCGTCAGAATCCAGGTCGAGGCGCCGCCACGCTGAACCTCATACCGTGTCGCCGACTGCCAGATTTCCAGGAAGATCTCCTGGGTCACCTCTTCCGACTGGGCGGGATCGACCAGCAACCGTCTGACCAGACCCAGCACGCGTGGTGCCATCTGGTCGTACAGCTCGCCGAACGCCGCTTCGTCCCCCCGCGCCACCCGGCCGAGGAGTTGTTCCTTGGATTCCGGGACCGTCGACTCTAGGTCGAAGTCGAAGTCAGCAGTCATGAGAACAAGCATGTCAGGTCTTTTCCCGTTCCATGACTGAGGTTCGGGGCCGAGTCCGGATCGGATTGGTCACGATTGCGACCGCAGACCGCGGGGAGGACGAGTGAAGGCCGGGCCGCAGAACGCCTCTCGGCGCGAGGCCGCTCAAAGCGGCGAATATTGGAGCCCGGGGTTACTGCGGCCCGACCAGGATCCAGTGTAAACGACGCGGCCGGCGAATTCGTCTAGTCCAGCGACTCGCTGCGCCACAGCCGGGCGCAGGAACCGAACTCCTGCGCGGTGGTCGAGAAGCGCAGGGCGCGGGTGGTGAGTTCGGTCGACCGCACCGGCTGCGTCGTCTCCAGGTCGTCGGCGATGCTCGTGCACCCGACGGAGGTGACGCGGCAGAACGCCGCCGCCCGGTCCAGCGCCACGGCGAAGTCGCCGGTGAAGATGCCCCGCAGGATCTGGTCGGCCAGGGCGATGATCTCCCCCGGCCCCGTGGGCGCCACGGCGCCCGCGACCAGCGGATCGATGGCGACCGTGACCTCGGTTCCGCGCTGGTACAGGAACGCGGTGCCTTCCGGATCCTGACGGATCAGCAGCCGCACCAGGTAGAGCCGCCAGAGCGCGCCCGGGAGACTGCGCGGCGTCGCCCGTGACCACAGCTCGGCCACGGCGTCGATGCCGTGCTCGTCGGTGTAGGCCACGAGGCGATCCACGACGGCCGGGTCAGGGTCGCGGCGCACGCGCGCCAGAAGAGCGTGCGCCGTTTCGTGCGCGACCCGGCTGATCAGCGCAGGGTCCTCGCCCCCCTGGAAGGATTCGAATTTGCTGCCGGAGAACTGGGTCGGCTTGTGGAAGTCTTCGGCCATCGCATCCTCCTGTGTGTTCGCTGTGGGCGCATCCGTCTCGACGCTTGCGGGACGTTCTCTCACGGTACCGAGAAAAACCCTCGGGCAATCCCCTGTACATTATTAACCGCGGGCCTCTAGCTCAGTTGGTAGAGCAAAGGACTTTTAATCCTTGGGTCGTCGGTTCGAGCCCGACGGGGCCCACTTTCTTCATTCGGGGCATGCAACCTGAGATGGAATTCGCGATGACCTTCCAGACGCTGGCGATCATCTCCGTGGTGGCATTGCTCGGCCCGTTGCTGGCGATCCCCCGCCGGTGGAGCCTGCCGGTGATGTTCGGGCAGCTGCTGGCCGGCATCCTCGTGGGCCAGACCGGGCTCCGGCTCGTGGATCCGACCGATCCGACGCTCACCTTCCTGGCGGACGTGGGCTTCGCCCTGATGATGTTCGTCGCCGGCAGCCACGTGCCTATGCGGGACGGGCAGCTTCGCTCCGCGCTCGGTACGGGTGTGGCCCGTGCCGGCCTGGTCCTGGTTCCCGCCGTCATCCTCGGCGTCGGCATTGCCGCCCTGTTCGGCACCCTGCACGCCCCGCTGTACGTCGTGCTGATCGCGTCGTCGTCCGCCGTCCTGGTACTGCCGATCGTGCAGTCCCTGCGGCTGCGCGGTACCCCGCTCCTGCAGCTGACGGCCCAGGTGGCCGTCGCCGACATCGCCGCGATCATCGCGCTCCCCCTCGCGATCGATCCGCCCAACGCCGCACGCACGGCCCTGGGCGCGCTCATCGTCTCGGCCGCGGCCCTGTCCCTGTATCTGGTGCTGTCCTGGCTGGAGCGGAACGGATCGCGGATCGCGGTGCACCATCTGTCGGAGCAACGCAAGTTCGCCCTCGAACTCAGGCTCCAGCTGGCCACCCTGTTCGCGATGGCCGCCCTCGCCGTGTACCGCAATGTGTCGATCATGCTCGCTGGCTTCTCGTTCGGACTCGCGGTCGCGGCGGTCGGCGAGCCGCGTCGGCTGGCCCGGCAGCTGTTCGCCCTCGCGGACGGATTCCTGGGGCCTCTGTTCTTCGTCTGGCTCGGCGCTTCCCTCAACCTGCTCGACCTGGTCGACCATCCGCAGATGATCCTGCTGGGGCTGCTGCTCGGCGGTGGGGCGCTGCTGGCCCACATCGTCACGCGGCTGCTCGGGCAGGAGCTCCCGCTCGGCGTCTTGTCCGCGGCCCAGCTCGGGGTGCCCGTCGCGGCCGTGACGATCGGCACCCGGTCAGACCTGCTGCTGCCCGGCGAAGGGGCGGCCGTGATCCTCGGGGCGCTCATCACCGTCGTGGCCTCCGCACTCGCGGGCGGCCGGGCAGCCAAGAAGCAGGCCCGGGCGGCGGAGACGACCCCCGCAGCACCCTGACCGGCCCCGCACGGATGCTCTGCCCGGGAATTCCCGGCCCGCACCCAGCGTTGACACGGTCAGCGCTCGGGTAGCCCCTTCATACTTCACGTCAATGGAGCGGCCAGAGCCGCACCAGCGACAGAAGGAGGTCGCAGATGGGAAAAGTGAATGAAGAAGTTGAAATCGAGTCCGGCGTCGTGACGAAGTACCGACGCCACGCCAACGGGCACGGCCTGGTGTCCCCCGACGCGCGGGTGCACCCCGGTGCGTTCGTGTCCCGCACGGCGTATGTAGAAAGCGGCGCACGGGTCGGACCGGAGGCGTGGATCGGGCCGGGCAGCTGGATCGACCACGACGCCCGAGTCGGATCACGGGTGTTCATCGGCCAGAACGTGCATGTCGGCGCGGAAGCGGGCATCGGCAGCGGAGCGCGCCTGGGCAGTTATGTGCGCATCGGCCGGCGCGCACGCGTGGCCTCGGGCAGCATCCTGGACCGCGACGTGAGCGTGCCGGACGACGGCGTGGTCGGCACCGCACCGGCCTCCGCCGGGCGCGGATCCGCAGCCATGGCACCACGGAGCATCTCCGCTGGCGCGCCCGGATTGCCCGGACCGGCACCGGCCCGGCTCGACGTGGCGGCGTAACGCCCCCCAGCACCGCTGCGCCGCTGCGGTCGGCCGACAGGTCACTGCCTGTAACCAAGTGCCTGTAACCAGTTCGACGGAAATTCTGCGGTAAAAAACGACATCGGGCCTGTTTCGGGCCGATTTTGGCAAAATCTCCGTCGAATTCGTTAGGGCAGGGTCGTTCAGGGGAGTCGCCGGGAACCGGGCGGGTTCCCGGCCAGAGCAGGACTAGCGCAGGGCGACCAGGGCAGCGGCCTAGAGCAGGGTGAGCAGGGCCTGCGCCGCCGCGAAAATCAGCAGCCCGGCGAGCGCGCCGACGACCGTGCCGTTGATCCGGATGAACTGCAGGTCCTTGCCGACCTGCAGTTCGATCTTCTCGGCGGTCTCGGCGGCATCCCACCGCGCCACGGTCTCGGTGATCACGCCGGCGATCTCATGCCGGTAGCTGCGCACCACGTAGCTCGCCGAGTCGGCCAGCCAGCGGTCGATACGGGAGCCCAGCGCCGCATCCGTGGTCAGGCGAACGCCCACCTCCATGGCGGTCGAACGGATGCCCGCGCACAGTTCGCTCTCCGCATCCTTCAGCGCCTCGACCAGCGACGCTTTCACCGATTCCCAGGTCTCGCTCGCGAACTCGCGCAGCCGGGCGCTGTCGAGCAGCTCCACCTTGACGGTTTCGATCCGGTTGATCATGGCCGGGTCGTGCTGCAGATCGTCCATCACCTCGGCGAGGTAGCGGTCGATCGCCTCGCGGAGGGGATGCGCGGCATCCGCCCGCACGCCGGCGATGAAGGCGAGCACCTCCCGGTGGGCCTTGTCGTCGACCAGTTTGTCGACGAAACCGGGCATCCAGCTCGGCAGCCGCTGGGACACGGCCCGGCCGAAGGCTTCCGGATGCGTGAGCAGCCAGCCCTCGGCCCGCTCGAGCAGCAGGTCCACGAGGGCGTGCTGCCGGCCGGACTCGACCATCCGCTGCCCCACCCGGCCGATCGGCGGAGCCCACTCCGGCCGCAGCAGGTGCTCGCGCGCCACGGTCTCGATCAGATCCTTGATCGCGTCGTCGCTGAGCAGCTCGAGCAGTCCGGCGCCGGCCACGGCCACCTCGTCGGTGAGCCGCCGGGCGTTCTCCGGCACGGACAGCCAGGCTCCGAGCCGGCGGGAGACCCCCATCGACTCCAGCTTGCCGCGGATGACCGCCTCGGAGAGGAAGTTGGTCTCGACGAACTCGCCGAGGCTGGCCCCGATCTCATCCTTGCGGCTCGCGATGATGTTCGTGTGCGGGATCCGCAGCCCCAGCGGGTAGCGGAACAGGGCCGTCACGGCGAACCAGTCCGCGATGGCGCCGACCATGCCGCCCTCGACCGCGGCGCGCACGTACTGGAGCCACGGGTAGGTGTCCTGGAGGGCGAACGAGGTCGCGAACACGACGGCCATGACCAGGAGCAGGCCGATCGCGAGTCGCTTCATCCGGATGAGCGCGCGGAGGCGGACGGCATCCTGCGGGCTCAGCGGCGGGCGGCCCGCCCCCGGCAGGGTCGCTGCCGCGGCCCCGGTCACGTCATTCCTCTGATGTTCGGCCATCCTCCCACCCTGCCCGATCAGCGCCGGGGAAGGAAACCGTGCGGGGCAGGTGCCGCCGAATCGGACAACTGTTGCCGGTGTGACGGCACCAGTGGTCCGGCTCGGGAACAGGTACCGGCGATCAGCAGTGGCAGTGGCCCTCCGGGGCCGGGGTGCTCGCCGGCACGTCCAGCACCGGGCTGCGGTCGAAGAAGCCGTCGGGCTTCATCTTGAAGCCGGCGGTGTCGACGGGCATGATCGGCCAGTCCTCGATCCGCGGGTAGTGGGTCAGCCCGAAGGTGTGCCAGACCACGATGTCCTGGCCGTCGAGGTCCCGGTCGGCCGCCATGTAGGCCGGCAGCCCGGCGCCGCCGGCGTGCTGGTTCACGAAGTCCCCGGTGGGGTAGCGCTCGTCTTCGGCGAAGCGGGTCACCCAGAGGTCCTTGGTCGCGAAGGCCGCGCGCCGGGCCACCGAGGAGTTCTCGTCGGCGAGCAGGGTCGGCTGCCCCTCCGGGTAGAGCTTGTAGCCCACGGGCTCCCCGAGCCGGTTGAGCACGTTCGGGTTGGAGATGAGCCAGGTGCGCCCCGACCTCATGTCGGCCTCCCGCACCGCGTCCGATTCACGGGCCAGCAGGGTGCGCTTGCGGCTGAAGGCGTTGCCGCGTTCGTTCCCCTCGCCCATCGGCACGCGCACGGCCTCCTCCTCCTCGACCCGGTTCGTGTCGCCGTCGAGGGCCATGTCCAGGCGGGCGCTGAACAGGTGCTGGTGGAACGGTGCGCCCAGGCCGGGAGCCAGTTCGGAGGCATAGGGGTAGCCCTTGCCGGGGTAGGCGCTGGTGAAGACGACACCCGTGGCCTTGGCCTCGAACTCGATCGTGCCGTCGAGGTAGAGGTACCAGTAGAAGCCGTAGTCGTAGTTGCCGACCGTGGTGAAGAACGAGATCACGAAGCGACGGTTGCGCCGGGTGTAGTCGATTCCGGTCCAGAGGTCGCTGTGCTTGGCGAGGATACTCCAGTCCTCTTCGTGCATGCAGATTCCGTTTCGGATCTCGCGCGGGTTGCCGAAGCCATCCGTGATCACCGGGCTGAGGTAGGTGATCTCGCCCAGGCAGTCGCAGCCGAGCTCGAGCGAGTTGGCGTACTGGCCCACCAGGTATTCCCCGGTGTCGAAGTAGTTCTGCCACGAGCGCACGGGTGCGGGGTCGCCGTAGGGGACCACCATTTCCGCGATCGAGGCACGCCGGACGATGGAGCGGCGCACCCCGGCGTCGTCGAAGCCGATGTTGTGCAGCACGACGCCCTCGCGCACATCGAAGCCCACGTCCAGGCTCCACTTCTCCCACTCCACGTGGTTGCCGCCGGTCACCGTGAAGCTCGGCCCTTCCGGCTGGGTGATCTCGATCGGCTTGAGGGTCTCGCGGAGGGGACCGGTCAGCGTCGGGTCGGTGTAGTTGCCGTGCTCGGCCGGGATCGGGACCACGCCGAAGTCGATCACCTGGTCGACGGTCTTGCTGACGATGTCGACGTAGGCGACGAGACCGTCGACGGGGTGTGCCCAGGCGCTGTCCTCCGGGAAGTCCTGCACGAAGGCGAGGCCGCGCAGGATGCGCCGCCCCTTCTCCTCGGGGTATTCGAAGACCCCGGCGGACAGCGGCGCGACGCGCACGGTGTCGACGTCGAGGCCGCGTGCGGCGAGCGCCGCCAGCCAGCGCTCGTCATGCGTGAGCAGTTCCTCGACCGCGGCGAACTCCTCCTCGAGGACCGGCAGTTCGCCGGTCTCGGCGGTGTCGAGCACGACCACGGACTCGACCAGCTCCCGGGTGGCGGACACGGTGACGTCCTTCGGCGCCGCCCCGGAGACGTCGTGCAGGAACACGCGGAACCGGCGGTCGGGTTCGGCGGCGGCACCGCGGGGCGGGTCGAGCAGGCCCAGATAGGCCACCCGGATGCTCTCGCCCAGCAGCCCGGCGTCGGAGAGGATGCCGCGCACGGCGACGATCTCCGTATCCGAGGCCAGGGCGTAGGCGGCGTTGACTACGAGCGAGACGGGAGTCATGGTTTCCCTTTCCGGGGCTGTTTTCCTATGGTTGTAGAATAATAAGGTGTTACTAAGCTCGATGGCAAGGGTCTGTTTCCGGCCCCGTCCGGTCACGAGAGGGCAGCATGCCGAAGGTTGTCGACCACGACCAGCGCCGAGTGGAGCTCGTCAACGCGACCTGGCGCATCATCGCCCGCCAGGGCATCGAGGGTGCCACCATGCGTGAGATCGCCGCGGAAGCCGGCTTCGCCAACGGCGCCCTGAAGCCCTATTTCCCGACGAAGGACGACCTGCTCACCTTCGCTTTCGGCCACGTCTTCAGCCAGACCAGTCGACGGATGCGGGACGCCACGGCCGGGAAGGCCGGACTCGCGGCCCTGCGGGCCTACTGCCTCGAGATCCTGCCGCTCGACGACATCCGTCTCAGCGAGGCCCGCATCGTGATCCCCTTCTGGCAGAAGGCGCTGACCGACCCGCAGAAGGCCGCGGAACACGAGAACTCGATGCTGCAATGGCGCGCCACGATGCGCGAACAGCTCGGCGAGGCGCGGGAGCTGGGCGAGCTCCGGGGCAGCGTCCCGGACGACGAGGTCACGGGGCTGCTGATGAACTTCGTGCTCGGGGCGCAGATCACGGCCGTGCTCTCCCCGGCCGAGAATTCTCCGGACCAACTCGTCGCCCAGCTGGACGGCTACCTGGGCCTGTTCACCGCCGATCTTTTTTCAACGAGTGTTGAAAAAAGGCGTGACAAGCCGGGTGCGCTGGGCTAGGTTACTGGGAATCCGTTCACGCCAGCAAAGGAGCTACCGTGACCATGGCAACCCTCCCCCTGATCTCACGAGGATCAGACGACCGGGTGCAGAGCGCAGAGGCGAACACCTTCGCCCAATGGCGCACCCTCGTCTCCGATTCCTTCGTTCCCCTCGACGTCCGGTCTGACGCGAGCGAGTTCCACGGCACGCTGCGGTCCCGGGTGCTCGACGAGCTCTCCATCGTCGAGGTCACCGCGAACGGCCACCAGGTGCTGCGCACCCCGGCGCTGATCGCCCGGACGGACCGGCACTACTTCAAACTCAACCTGCAGCTCTCCGGCCAGGGCATCCTGATCCAGGACAACCGAGAGGCCACCCTCCGGCCCGGCGACCTCGCCGTCTACGACACGCACCGCCCGTACACCCTCGCCTTCGAGCAGGATTTCCGCACCCTGGTGCTGATGTTCCCCCACGACGCCCTCGACCTGCCCGTCGACGCCGTCGGCCAGCTCACGGCGAGACGGATGCCCGGCGACGCGGGCCTGGGCCGGATGATCAGCCCGTTCATGGTGCAACTGGCCGAGAACCTGGACGCGCTCAGCGGCAGCACCGGCCACCGGCTGGCCTACAACGCGGTCGACCTGGTCGCGACGATGTTCGAGAGCGAACTGAACATCCACCGCGAGCCGACGTCCGGCCCGCGCGGGGACCTGCTCGCCAGCATCCGCTCGTATATCGAAGGCGCCCTCGGCGACCCGGGGCTCTCCCCCGCGACCATCGCCGCGGCGCATTTCATCTCGACCCGCCACCTGCACAACGTGTTCCACGCGGCCGACACCACGGTCTCCAGCTGGATTCGGGCCCGCCGGCTCGAGCACTGCCGCCGGGACCTGCGCGACCCCATCCTGGCGGACCGCTCGGTGGGCGACATCGCCGCGCGGTGGGGCTTCATCGACGCCGCACACTTCAGCCGGATCTTCCGCGCCGCCTTCGGCGAGCCGCCCAGCGCCTACCGTCGCGGCTGAGCCGGCCGGGGGCGCCGGACCCTTCCCTGGGATCCAAGCTTCGTTCCCGGATTGGCAAGTGCGCAGCCCCGCACTGAGCCAGAGTCGTGACACTGGCTTCCACGAGAAGAAGCCGCTCAATGAGGAGCACCCCATGACAAGCACCCGAACCACCCCCGAGGCCGACGCCCCGGCCACCCTGCACACCGGCCGCCTGGGCGTCATCGGCATCGTCTTCTTCGTTGTCGCCGCCGCCGCACCGCTGGTCGGCATGACCGGCGCGGTACCGGTCGCCATCGTGCTCGGCAACGGCGCGGCCGCCCCCGGCGCCTACCTCGCGGTGGGCATCACCCTGCTGCTGTTCAGCGTCGGCTACGCCGCCATGAGCCAGCGGGTCACCAACGCAGGCGCGTTCTTCGCCTACATCGGCCGCGGGCTCGGCCGGCACCTCGGCAGCGCCTCGGCCTTCGTGTCGATCCTCGCCTACCTGGCCATCCAGCTCGCCATCTACGGTTTTTTCGGCGGTCTCCTGGCGGCCCAGGTCGGCCTGCTGCCCTGGTGGGCCTGGTCGCTCCTGGCCTGGGCCGTCGTCACGCTGCTCTCCCTGCTCAGCGTCGACGTCGGAGCCAAGGTGCTCGGCGTCCTGATGCTGCTGGAACTCGGCGCCCTCATCGTCACCTCGATCGCCATCCTCACCGACGGCGGTCCGGAAGGCCTCAACTTTTGGGCCTCCTTCAGCCCGGCCGCGATCCTCGCCGGCGGACTCACCGGCTCGGCCGGGATCGCCTTCGCCTTCGCCTTCGCCTCCTTCATCGGCTTCGAGGCCACGGCCATCTACGGCGAGGAATCGAAGGACCCCAAGAAGGTCGTCCCCCGGGCCACCTACCTCGCGGTCGGCGTCATCACGGTGCTGTTCGCGCTCACTGCCTTCGCGATGGTCACCGGCATGGGCGCATCCCAGGTGGTCGAAAAGACGGTAGAGCTCTCCACGCTCGACGGCGTGCCGCTGGCCGACCCGGCCGCCGTGCTGTTCGCCCTCGCCACCGAGTACGTAGGCCCGTGGATGGCCACCGTGATGGGCATCCTCGTGCTCTCCAGCCTGTTCGCGGGGCTGCTCGCCTTCCAGAACGCGGCGAGCCGCTACCTGTTCGCCCTCGGCCGCGGCGGCGCACTCCCCCAGCCGCTCAGCCACGTCAACCGCCGCGGAGCGCCCAGCACGGCCTCCCTCGCCACCTCGGTCGTCAGCGGACTCGTCATCGCCGTCTTCGCCCTGTTCCGGCTCGACCCGATTCTGAACATGTTCTACTGGTTCAGCGGACTCGCCGTCGTGGCGATCGTCCTGATCGAGATCCTGGTCTGCATCGCGGTGATCGCCTACTTCCGCCGCAACCAGGGCAGCGAGAACGTATTCCAGACCGTCATCGCCCCGGTGCTGGCCACCATCGGCCTGATCCTCGGCGAATACCTGCTGATGAGCCGCTTCGGACTGCTCGCCGGCACCGTCGCCGAGGGCATCGACCCGACCGTCACCTCGTGGGGCCTCAGCCCGATCGGCTGGGTGCTGGTCGGGCTGCCGTTCGCCGTGCTCCTGGTCGGCTACCTGCACTCACTCTGGACCAAGACCGAGAACGAAGCGCTCGTGCAGGATGTGCTCTCCTAGAGAGAGCACCGCAGTCAGAAAGCGGGTCCCTACCATCGGCGGGGGCCCGCTTTTCGGTGCCGCCCGCTCTTCTGTGTCGTGCGCTTTTCGGTGTCAGAGTCCGAAACCGGTGTGGCGGATGCCCCAGCGCACCGTCCAGGTCGCCCCCGGTTCCAGCCAGCGCAGCCCCGCTCCCGAATTGAACGCATCCGCCGGGGCGGTCATCGGCTCGATCGCGACCGCGCGCCCGGGCACGGGCTCGTCGGCGTCGCTGCCGGGAGCCGTGACGGGGAAGTTCCGCGGCGTGAAGACCTGCACGTAGCGGATGTGCTCGTCCCCCCAGAGGATCACGCTGCGCCCGTCGGGGGCGGTCAGGGAGTGCTCGCTGCGCGCATCCGGGTGCCCGAGGGGGGCCGGGTGACCGAGCGGGTGGGAGGACGACGCGCCCGGTCCCACGCCGCCGAAACCGTCGTCGAGGTCGAGGTCACGCACCTCCCGGCCCTCCCTCAGGTCGAACCGGGTGCCGGCGACGGGGCTTTCCCCGACCGGATTCAACCGGTCGTCGACGTCGATGTGGGTGTCGGCCGCGAGCCGCAGCCGCAGGTCGTCGGTGGGCACGCCGCCGATCTTCAGGTAGGGGTGCGCGCCGAGGGCGACCGGGGCGGGCTCGGTGCCCACGTTCCGCACTGTGTGGGTAACATCGAGCCCGTCGTCGGTGAGGGTGTACGTCACCGTCGTGTCGAGCTGGAACGGATAGCCCGGCTGCGGGAAGACGGTGGCGGCCAGGGTCACCGCGTCCGTGCTGCGACTGAGCAGCCGATAGGGCGAGTAGCGCAGGAGGCCGTGGACGGCGTTGCCGAGTTCGGGTTCGGTCAGGGCGAGTTCGCGCCGCACCCCGCCCTGCTGCCAGACCCCGTCCCGGATGCGGTTCGTCCACGGCATCAGCACGATCCCGGCGCCCTTCGGCGGGACCGACCGGGCCGGGAAGGGCTCGACCAGGTCTATGCCGTCTACGGAATACATCCGCAGGCCGGCGGCGACCTCGGTGACCACCGCCAGGGCGGGCCCGCTGGGCGTCGCCGCCCTCAATTCGTATTGGAACCCCGTCGCTGCGCGCATGATGCCAACTTACTCCGGTTGCAGAACGGTCAGTCCGGCCTCGCGGAGGGAGTCCAGCGCGGCGGCGGTGGCCGTCGCATCCGTCACCAGCGTGTCGAACGCCCGGAGCGGCCCGACCTGGCCGAGGTGCACCTGACCGAGTTTGGACCCGTCGGCCACGACGACGACGCGGGATGCCGCGGCGAGCATGAGCGTCTTCACGCCCGCCTCGGGCAGGTTGATGTTCGTGATGCCGTGCTCGGCGTCGACCCCGTTGCAGCCGATGAACGCGAGGTCGGCGTGCACCTGGCTGAGCACGGTCCGGGCCAACGGCTCGACCAGCGAGTGCTGCAGCGGGCGCAGCGACCCGCCGGTGACGATCACGGTGAAGCGCGGGATCGCCGGTTCGAGTTCGAGGGCGATGCTGAGGCCGTTGGTGATGATGACGACATCCGTGAGGTCGGTGCGGGCCAGCAGCGCCCGAGCGATCGCGAGGGTGGTGGTGCCCACGTCGAGGATTACGCTCTGCCCGCTCGTCACGAGCGAGGCGGCGAGCGCGCCGATCTGCTGTTTCGGGAGAACGGATGCCGCGAGCGCTTCCTCGAACGAGTACTCGCGGATCGGCCGCCCGCTCGTCGGCGTCGCGGGCACCGCGCCGCCGTGCACGCGCTGCACCACCCCGGCGTTCTCGAGCACGTCGAGGTCGGCCCGCGCCGTGACGCCGGACACCCCGAAGGCCTCGCGCAACTCCCTGACCCGCACGAATCCGCGTTCGTCGACCAGACGCTGGATCCGCTCGCGCCGCTGGTATGCGGACAGGGTGTCCCGGTCAGCGGTGAGATCGACCCCGACGCCGGTCGGCTCGGTGGCGACTGCGTCTGTGTCTGGTGCATTAATGGTCATGCTCCATCTTCACTTAGTTTGTTTTGGTTTTCAATACGAAACCTCTGGTTTCGCATGCGCAGATCAGATAGCGTGGTTTCTGCCATGAACACACCACACTTCGTCGCCGACACCGGCATCGTCCGTCACCGCCACACGCTCGCTGATGGGCGTGACCTCATCTACTTCGATGACCCCCAGACCACCCTCGCCCCCGAGCGTGCCGCCGACCTGCGCGAACTGGACCCGCGCCCGGCCACGGCCCGGATGCGGCAGGATCCGCTGACCGGGGAATGGGTCTCGATCGCGGCCGCCCGCCAGAACCGGGTGTTCCTGCCGCCGGCCCACCTCGACCCGCTCGCCCCCTCGACCCCGGGCAACCCGTCCGAGGTGCCGAGTAACTACGACGTGGCCGTGTTCGAGAACAAGTCGCCGTCGTTCGGGCCGTTGCTCACGGATGCCGACGCTCCCGCCGGGCTCGACGACCTGGCCACGATCGGCCTGGGCCGCACGCGGACCTCGGTCGGGCGCTGCGAAGTCGTCTGTTTCAGCCCGGAGCACGAGGGGTCGTTCGCGAGCCTGTCGGTGGTGCGCGCCCGCACCGTGATCGAGGCCTGGGCCGAGCGCACCCATGCCCTGTCCCAGCTGCCCGGCATCGAGCAGGTGTTCCCGTTCGAGAACCGCGGCGAGGCGATCGGAGTGACGCTCCACCACCCGCACGGACAGATCTACTCCTACCCCTACGTCACGCCGCGCAGCCAGCGCGTGATCGCCTCCCTCGACCAGTACGGCCCGAACCTGTTCGGCGACATCCTCGCCAGCGAGCAGGCCGGCGGCCGGGTCATCCTCAGCGGTGAGCACTGGACCGCTTTCGTGCCGTTCGCGGCGCGCTGGCCGATCGAGGTGCACATGCTGCCGCACCGCCACGTGCCCGACTTCGCCGAGACGGTCCTCGCCGAACGCGACGAGCTGGCGGTGCTGTACCGGCGCCTGCTGCGCGGCATCGACGCCCTCTACGACACCCCCACGCCGTACATCGCGGCCTGGCACCAGGCCCCGGTGAACGTGCGCCGCGACGAGATCCGCCTGATGCTGCAGGTGACCAGCCCGCGCCGGGCCGAGGACAAACTCAAGTTCCTGGCCGGCTCGGAAGCCGCGATGGGAGCGTGGATCGGCGACGTCACGCCCGAGCAGGCGGCCGACAACATCCGCCTGGCCGTCGAACGGTCCGCCGCAGCCGACACCGACGAGGCCGCCGCGACCGCTGCCGCCGCCGGGACCGCCGCCGCATTCGCCGGGAAGGCCCGCTCATGAGCGCCCTCGCCCAGTCCGTGCGCGCCGGCTTCGAGAGCCGCTTCGCCGCTCAGCCGGCCAGCCTGTGGTCGGCCCCGGGCCGCGTCAACCTGATCGGCGAGCACACAGACTACAACGACGGCTTCGTCTTCCCGTTCGCGATCGACCGGCGCACGGTGGTCGCGATGGCCCTGCGCCCGGACCGCCTGCTGCGGGTGGCGAGTTCGTTCGCCGAGGAGACCGTCGAGCTGTCCCTCGACGACCTGACGCCGGAGAACCTGGCCGGCTGGTCCGCCTACCCGCTCGGGGTGGCCTGGGCGCTCGGCCAGTTCGGCGCGGACCTGGCCGTCGTGGCCGGCTTCGACGTGTTCATCGACTCCGACGTGCCGATCGGGGCCGGGCTCTCCTCGTCGGCCGCGATCGAGAGCGCGGTCGCGGTCGCCCTGAATGACCTCTGGCAGCTCGGACTCGACCGGCGCGTGCTTGCCCGGGTCGGCCAGCTGGCGGAGAATCGCGCGGTCGGCGCGCCGACCGGCATCATGGACCAGTCGGCGTCGCTGCTCGGCCAGGCCGACGCCGCCGTGTTCCTGGACTGCCGCAGCCTCGACGCCGAGGTGATCCCGCTCGGCTTCGCCCCGGCCGACCTCGAACTCCTGATCATCGACACCCGGGTCAGCCACGCGCACTCGACCGGCGGGTATGCCTCGCGCCGGGCATCCTGCGAACTGGGCGCCCGGATGCTGGGCGTCGCCTCCCTGCGGGACCTCACCGTGAACGACCTGCCGCGGGCCGCCGAGCTGCTCGACGACGAGACCCTCCGCCGGGTGCGGCACGTCATCACGGAGAACCAGCGCGTGCTCGACACCGTGCGCACCCTGCGCGAGCAGGGACCGACCGCGATCGGTGCTCTCCTGGACGCCTCGCACGTGTCGATGCGCGACGACTTCGAGATCTCGGTGCCCGAACTCGACCTCGCCGTCGAAACCGCGCGCGGTGCGGGGGCCATCGGCGCCCGCATGACCGGCGGCGGATTCGGCGGGGCCGCGATCGCGCTCACCCCGCGCTCGCTCATCCCCCGGGTCACGGCGGAGGTCACGGCCGCGTTCGCGGCCCGCGGTTTCACGGCCCCGGACCTGTTCGTGGTGCACGCCGCAGACGGGGCAAGCCGCGCGGAGTAGCCGCCCGGGCCAACGCGCACCCTCTGCATAACTCCTGCAATCTGGTCGGCCGGGGCTCTTTTCGGCCGAGTTTCGGTCCGTTTCGCGGAATCTGCAGGAGTTATGCTCGGGGCGCCTCCGGCTCGGGCAGGGCCTGCCGGAGCCGCGCTTGCTCGGTGGCTAACTCAGGAAGAACCGGTGGGACCACCCTCTGCACCCGCTGCATGTCTGGCGGAGGCGGCCCGCGGCATCCGTTTCTCCTGAGTCAGCCACACGGAGCAACGCGCACCCTCTGCATAACTCCTGCAATCTGGTCGGCCGGGGCTCTTTTCGGCCGAGTTTCGGTCCGTTTCGCGGAATCTGCAGGAGTTATGCTCGGGGCGCCTCCGGCTCTCGCTGTCAGGGAACGACAGCAGTGGACTCGCCGCCGGTGATCCGCAGCAGTTCGTCGAACGACGTGGGGAACACGGTATGCGCGTGGCCCGCGGCGGCCCAGACCACCGCGAACTCGGCCAGCGCGACATCCACCAGGGTGCGCAGGGGCGACGGATGCCCGACCGGCGCGACCCCGCCGATCACCTGCCCGGTCGCCTGCTTGACCACATCCTTCGAGGCGCGGCCGATGGTGCCGCCCAGCCTCTCGCCCAGCCAGGCGGTGTCGACGCGGTGCGCTCCGCTCGTCAGCACGAGCAGGGGTTCCCCGTCGAGCGTGAAGACGAGCGAATTCGCGATCGCGCCCACCGGGATACCGAGGGCGGCTGCTGCCGTCTGGGCGGTCGTCGCCGCTTCGTCGAACCATCTGATCTCCGGATCGAGGCCGAAACCGTGCAGGGTGCCGCGCACCCGTTCGACGGACGGATGCATGCTGTTGACCATGCCGGAATCCTAAGCGGTCAGCCGCCGAACCGTGAGAAGCGCCCCTCTGAAGGCCCTACGGAGGGTGTGTGGAGGGGCGAAACTCACGGCTCGGCGGAGGGCTGGGCAGGCCGGCCGCGCCCGGCCGCGCCCGGCCGCACGTGGGCGCACGTGGGCGCCGGGGCGCGGCCGGGCGATAGGCTGGCGCGTATGACTGCCGACAGCGCCGCCCGCATCATCACTCTCCCCGACCGCCCCCGACCCGTCGTCGCCGACACCGCCTATGTCGCCCCCGGCGCCGTGCTGGTGGGCAACGTCGTCCTGGCCGAGCATGCCAGCGTCTGGTACAACGCCGTGCTGCGCGCGGAGGCGGAGCCCATCCGCATCGGCCCCGGATCCAACCTGCAGGACAACGTCTCCTGCCACGTCGACCACGGGTTTCCGCTCATCCTCGGCCGGGACGTGTCCGTCGGCCACGGCGCCGTGCTGCACGGGTGCACGATCGAAGACGGTTCCCTGATCGGCATGTCGGCGACGGTCCTGAACGGTGCCGTCATCGGTTCCGGGTCGCTCGTCGCGGCCGGAGCCGTCGTGCTCGAGGGCTCCGTGATCCCGCCGCGCTCGCTGGTCGCCGGCGTCCCGGCGAAGGTGCGCCGGTCGTTGACGGATGAAGAGGTGGCCGGCCTCAGCCACAACGCGGAGGAGTATCTGCGTCACTCCGCGCTGCACGCATCCGTGGGCGCCGCACCCCAGGCCTGAGCTGCCCCGGCGGATCACAACTCGCTTGAGTCCGCCCGCCGGTCTCGCTGCGCGCACCGCGGTTCAGGGCTCAGGTTGTGGCTCGCGGCGCCCGCTGCAACATGCGCCGGCGCACACAGCGTGCGCCGCGACGGCATCCGTACCCGGGGTTGCCCGGATCGCGCGCCGGAGTGACCTGCGCCACCGGCGGCATCCGTACCGGGTCTCGCCGGATCGCGGGCCGGGTTGACTTGCGCCACCGGGCCAGCCGGGCGACCGGCGCCACACGGCGGCACCGCGACGACCGTCGAGAGCTACCGACGGAGCGAGAGTTCGGCGGCCTTGACCACGTTGCAGAGCAGCATGGCCCGGGTCATCGGTCCCACGCCCCGCGGGTTCGGGGAGAGGAAACCGGCCACCTCGGCGACGTCCGGGTGCACGTCCCCGGTCAGGGTGCCCTTGCCGGTGATCGGGTCGGTCACCCGGGTGATGCCCACGTCGAGCACGGCGGCGCCGGGCTTGACCCAGTCGGCCTGGATCAGGTGCGGAACACCGACCGCCGCCACGACGATGTCCGCGCGGCGCACCTCGCCGGGCAGGTCGACCGTGCGGGAGTGGGTGAGGGTGACCGTGGCGTCCAGGCCCTTGCGGGTGAAGAGCAGGCCGAGCGGACGCCCGACCGTGAGCCCGCGGCCCACCACGACGACGCGACGGCCGACGATCGGCACGTCGTAGCGGTGCAGCAGTTCGACGATGCCGGCCGGCGTGCAGGGCAGCGGTGAGTCCAGTTCGCCCTCGATGCCGAGTACCAGCCGGCCGAGGTTCGTCGGGTGCAGGCCGTCGGCATCCTTCGACGGGTCGATAAGTTCGAGCATGGCGTTGTCGTTGTGCCCGACCGGCAGCGGCAACTGGATGATGTACCCGGTCACCTCCCGGGCGGAGTTGAGGTCGGCGATGGCCGCGCGCACGTCGGCGGTGCTGGCGGAGGCCGGCAGGTCGACGCGGATCGATTCGATGCCGACCTCGGCGCAGTCGCGGTGCTTGCCCGCGACGTACGAGCGCGACCCTGGGTCGTCGCCGACCAGCAGCGTACCGAGCCCCGGCACGACGCCGTGCGCCCGCAGCTCGCTGATGCGGCCGATGAGTTCGGACTTGACCGCGGAGGCGGTCTTGACTCCGTCGAGGGTGATTGCCGTCATTGTGGATCCATTCGATTCAGTCGATCGTTCTCAGATGCGGGTTCCGGCCGGCTGCTGCGGTTCCGGAGTGCTGCCGGTTCCGGACCGCGCGTGTGCGAATTCGACGGAGATTTTGACCGACACGCCGGTGACGGATGCCGTCAGCGTGTTTTTAAGGCGAAATCTCCGTCGAATTCGTTGGGGCCGGGCTTCCGGGGCCGAAGCCGAAGCTGGAGCCGAGCCGGGGCCGGGACAGCCCGGGGCGGGACAGCGCGGGACGTGGCGGGTGAGGCGCGACGGGCGCCGCGCCCGCGGGGCGGGCTACTGCTGCAGGCCGGGGTAGAGCGGGAAGGCGTCGGTGAGCACCTTGACCCGGGCGCGGAGGCCCTGGATGTCGGCGTCCGGCTTGAGCGCCTCCGCGATGACATCGGCGACGACCGTGAACTCCTCGTCGCCGAAGCCGCGGGTGGCCAGGGCGGGCGTGCCGATCCGCAGGCCGCTGGTGACCATCGGCGGGCGCGGGTCGAATGGAACCGAGTTGCGGTTGACCGTGATGCCCACGGCGTGCAGGGCGTCCTCGGCCTGCTGGCCGTTGATGGGCGAGTTGCGGAGGTCGGCGAGCACGAGGTGCACGTCGGTGCCGCCGGTGAGCACGTCCACGCCGCCGGCGCGGGAGTCGTCGGCCATCAGACGGTCGGCCAGGATGCTGGCGCCGCGGAGGGTGCGTTCCTGGCGTTCCTTGAACTCCGGCTCGGCCGCGAGCTTGAACGCGGTCGCCTTGGCGGCGATGACGTGCATCAGCGGCCCGCCCTGCTGGCCCGGGAACACGTTCGAGTTGAGCTTCTTCGCCAGCGCCATGTCGCGGGAGAGGATCAGGCCGGAGCGGGGGCCGGCCAGGGTCTTGTGCACGGTGGTCGAGACGACGTCCGCGTACGGGATCGGGGACGGGTGCAGCCCGGCGGCGACGAGGCCGGCGAAGTGCGCCATGTCGACCCAGAGCATCGCGCCGACCTCGTCGGCGATGCTGCGGAAGGCCGCGAAGTCGAGGTGGCGCGGGTAGGCCGACCAGCCGGCGATGATGACCTTGGGCTTGTGCTCGAGGGCCTTCTCGCGGACGACGTCCATGTCGACCAGGAAGGTGGTCGGGTCGACGCCGTAGGCGACCGGGTTGTAGAGCTTGCCGGAGAAGTTGAGTTTCATCCCGTGGGTGAGGTGACCGCCGTGGGCCAGTTCCAGGCCCAGGATGGTGTCGCCGGGCGTCGCGATGGCGGAGAGCACGGCGGCGTTCGCGGTGGCGCCGGAGTGGGGCTGCACGTTGGCGTACTCGGCGCCGAAGAGCGACTTGGCCCGGTCGATGGCGAGCTGCTCGGCGACGTCGACGTACTCGCAGCCGCCGTAGTAGCGGCGCCCCGGGTAGCCCTCGGCGTACTTGTTCGTGAGCACCGACCCCTGCGACTGCAGCACCGCGCGGGGAACGAAGTTCTCGCTCGCGATCATCTCGAGGTAGTCGCGCTGACGCCCGAGCTCCTGCTCGAGGACGGCGGCGATCTCCGGGTCGACGACCGAGAGCGGCTCGTTGAACGTGGATCGAAGGACGTTGGACTGCACAGAATCGGGCACGGGGTCTCCTTAGACGTCTTGAGTGAACGACGTGATGAAAAATTCGTCGTAGCCCAGGCGTGCGGCCACTAACCGTGTCAGTCGCTCCCCGATGGTGACCCATCTTTCGTGCTACGCCAGTTGCGACAGGCTCGATCTTAGCAGGCGCCCTCGGGTCTCAGTCGGTGCGCTTTCCCAGCTCGTCGACGATGAGCAGGTCGGTGCGGAGGTGCTCGCTGTCGTGCCCGGCCCGGGCCACCAGGTGCGCCGCCATCGGGGCGGTGAGCGCCTGGAAGACGACGATGGCGACCACCAGGGTCACGGTCCCGAGCGAGAAATTGTTAACCGCGACATCCGTCGTCACCGCGATCAGGCCGAAGATCTGTGGTTTCGTGGCCGCGTGCAGGCGGGTCAGCACGTCGGGGAAACGGATCAGGCCGACCCCGGCCGCGAAGCACATCACCGCCCCGGCCAGCACCAGCACGGCCGTCACCACATCATTGGCCACCTGGTTCACGAGCGCTCCCGAACCGACAGGAACCGGGCGACGCTGAGGGAGCCGAGCACCGCGAACAGGGCCAGGACGAGCAGCACCGGCAGGGTGTCGACGTGCCGGTTGAGGGCCATCTCCGCGCCCAGGGCGCAGATGACCGTGGCCACGAGCACGTCCGAGGCGATCACCCGGTCGAGCACGGACGGTCCGCGGATGATGCGGTACAGGGCCAACAGTCCGCCGGCTCCGAAGAGGACTCCGGCCACAATCGCGACGATTGCCATCACTCGTCTCCTGTCTTCTCGGTGGACGTCTCGGTGGAGCTCTCGGGTGACTCCTCGGGTGACTTCTGGGGTGACTTCTCGGTGGCGGCGGCGCACACCCGCAGCCGTTCCAGGTCTTCTCTCGACCCGAACGCGAGCACGATTCGCCGTTCGGTCTCGAACACGCTCGCCCGGAACCGTTCGATCTGCTCCGGCGTGCGCATGCTCAGCACGTGCAGGTAGAGCGTGGAGGTGACCCGGTCGATGTCCACGACGAGGGAGCCGGGCACGATCGACGTGGCGACCGCGGTCCAGGTCAGGATCAGGTCACTGCGGGTGTGCAGCGGCACGGCGAGGATGGCATTGCTGGCGCGGTAGCGCGGCGACAGGGCCGCGGCGGCCACCTGCACCGACGCCGACACGATGTCCACCAGCAACCGCAGGAAGAAGAGCACCGTTCGCCACGGATTCAGGCGCCCGCTCAACTGCACCGCCGGCAGGTAGAACACGACGGAGACCAGCGCCGCCACCAGCACCCCGGTGACCAGACCCCTCCGGTCGAAGCTGCCCCAGAGCAGCATCCAGAGCAGCACCAGCCCGCCGCCCAGGGTGAGCCGGCTGACGTATCCGTTCAGGCGTTCGGAGCGCGTGGTCACGGCGCTCCGTCCGGGAACACCGCGTCGATGTACGCGGCCGGTTCCTCGATCTCGGCGGCGGCCCGGGCGGCGAACGCGAAGACCGGTCCGGCGAAGACCGTGAGGCTGAGCGTCAGCGCGAGCAGGGCCGTCGTCGCCCCGATCATCAGCGGCGAAATGGTCTTGGTGATGACGGTTCCCTCATCGTGCGGGTCGTCCGTGAGCCGGTCGAGCATGGGCGACTCGTAGTCCTCGATCTCCCGGCGCGGGCGCCAGAAGGCCATGTTCCAGGCCCGGGTGAGGGCGTACAGGGTGAGCAGGGACGTCGCGGCGCCTGCGGCGATCACGATGAAGGGGAGCGGGCCGCCCAGTTCGGCCCCGGCCTGGAAGAGCGCCACCTTGCCGAGGAAGCCGGAGAACGGCGGGATTCCGCCGAGGTTGAGCGCGCCGACGAAGAAGAGGCCGGCCACCAGGGGCGCCGTCTTGAGCATCCCGCCCAGTCTGGCCAGCGAGGTGGTGCCGCCGACGCGTTCGATCAGCCCGGCGCAGAGAAAGAGGGTCGTCTGCACCGTGATGTGGTGCACCACGTAGAAGATGGTGGCGGCGATGGCCAGGGGGGTGCCCAGGGCGATGCCGAAGATCATGTACCCGATGTGGCTGACCAGGGTGAAGGAGAGCAGCCGCTTGATATCGGCCTGCGCGAGCGCGCCGAGGATGCCGATCAGCATGGTGAGCAGGGCCAGGACCAGGAGCGGCACCGACAGCGGGTTCTCCGGGAACAGAAGGGTCTGGGTGCGCAGGATGGCGTACACGCCCACCTTGGTGAGCAGCCCGGCGAACACCGCGGTGACCGGCGCGGGGGCGGTCGGGTAGGAGTCCGGCAGCCAGAACGACAGCGGGAACACGGCGGCCTTGACGCTGAAGCCCAACAGCAGCATCAGCCCCAGCACGAGCTGCACATCGGGGGCGAGCTGGGGCACGCGCTCGGCCAGCAGGGCCAGGGTCACCGTACCGGTCGCCCCGTAGAGCAGCGCGATCGCGCTGAGGAAGAGCACGGACGAGACCAGGCTGACGACGATGTAGGTGACGCCGGCACGGATGCGCGCACCGGTTCCGCCGAGGGTGAGCAGCACGTAGCTGGCCGAGAGCAGCATCTCGAATCCGACGTACAGGTTGAACAGGTCCCCCGCGATGAACGCGTTGAACAGCCCGGCCGCCAGCACCAGGTAGGTGGGGTGGAAGATCGACACCGGGGTTTCCCGGTCGCCGTCGAGGATGCCCTGGCCGACGGCGAACAGGAGCACGCCCAGCAGCATCAGCGCGGAGACGATCAGCATCAGGGCCGCCAACCGGTCGACCACCAGCACGATCCCCCACGGGGCCTGCCAGCCGCCGACGTGCACGACCACCGTGCCGCCCCGGTCGACGAGCACGAGGAGCACGGCACTGATAACCACGACGGCCGCCAGCACGAGCACGCTGATGCCGATCTGGCGTCCCGGCCGCCGGCCGAGGGCCAGCGCGATCGCCGAACCGAGCAACGGGAGGGCCACGACCAGGGGCACGAGGATGCCCGCCGGGTTCACCGTGCACCCCCGTCCGGGCGCGCGGTGCGGCCGGACGTGTTCGCGGCGTCTCGAGCGCCGACGTTCGCACCGCCATCCTCGTCATCGTGCTCGTCGTCGTCGTCGTGCTCGCCGTCCTCGTCGAGCGAGGCTTCCACGGCCGCGTCGTCGTCGCTGGAGGACCGGAAGTCCCGCTCGTTCTGGCCCGGAGCTTCGGTGGCGTGCTCGTCGGTGAGGTTGTCGCCCTCGTCGCCGAGCTGCGCCAGCCACCAGGAGCGGTAGATGAGCGCCAGCAGGAGCGCCGTGATGCCGAAGTTGATGACGATCGCGGTCAGCATCAGCACCTGCGGCATCGGGTCGACCATGCTCAGGTCCCGGGCGGTGCCGGTGATGATCGGGGAGCTGCCCGGGCGGCCGCTCATGATGAAGATCAGCAGGTTCGTGGCGTTGCCGACCAGCACGAAACCGATCAGCACCCGGGTCAGGCTCCGCTCGAGCATGATGTAGACGCCGGCCGCGTACATCACGGCCATGACGATGACGAGGGTCAGGGACGCGCTCACGGCAGCACCTCGGTTCGGGCCAGGGCCTCGGGCTCGGCACCGCTGGGCTCGCCGCCGCTCGGCGTCTCCTGCTCGGGCGTCGGGGCAGTGCCGGCGTCGCTCTGCCGGTCGATCTCACTGCCGAGGCTGCGCAGGATGTCCAGCACCAGGCCGATCACGACCAGGTACACTCCGATGTCGAAGATGGTGGAGGTGCCGAACGAGAGGGCCCCGAGCACCGGGACCTCCGCGCTGAAATACGCCGACTCGAGCGGGATCCCGGTGAAAAAGAGCGACCCGACCGCCGAACCGACCGCCAGGATGACGCCGAGCCCGAGGATCTTGCCGGGGTCCACCGGCACGGCCTCGCCCAGTTCGTAGCGGCCGCCGGCCAGGTACCGGGCCACGAGGGCCAGGCCCGCCAGCAGTCCGCCGGCGAATCCGCCGCCGGGGGCGTTGTGGCCGGCGAAGAGCAGGAAGACGGAGACGACGATCGCCGGGTGGAAGAGCAGCCGCACGAGCACCTCGACCAGGATGGACCGGTCCGGTGCGGGGATGGTGCGCCCGGCCAGCAGCCAGGACTGGCGGGTGACAGCGTGCCCGGCGGAGGACGCGTGCGGGTCGGCGACCACGCGGCGGCGGTTCCGCGGCGACCGCTGGGTGCGGGAACCCTTCAGTCGCGGCACGACCTCGTTGCGTCCGGACACGAAGAGCAGGCTGGCCACCCCGGTCGCGACGACGATCAGGACGGAGATCTCGCCCATGGTGTCCCAGGCCCGGATGTCGACGAGCACGACGTTGACGATGTTGGTGCCGTGCGCCTCCTGGGTCAGGCGCGGCAGTTCGGCGGAGATGCTCACCGCCTGCCGTGCGCCGAGGGCGATCACGCCGATGGTTCCCATCACGGCGCCGACCAGCACGCCGATCAGGGCGCGGCGGCGGCGGTGTATCGGCCGGTTGTGCTGCATGATCCCGGTGGGCAGGCGGCGCAGCACGAGCACGAACACGACCAGCGTCATCGTTTCGACCAGCGCCTGGGTGAGGGCGAGGTCGGGTGCGCCGTGGAGGGCGAACAACGCCACGAGGCCGTAACCGGTGACGCCCGCGAGCAGCACCGACGTCATCCGCTGGCCGACCCGTGCGGCCGCGACCGCCGCGATGCCCATGATCAGGGCGATCACGACCTGGGCCGGGTAGTCCCAGGGCACCAGGGCGTCGGGCCAGGTGCGGTTGACCAGCGCCGCGAAGCCGAGGGCGAGCACGAATACCACGAGGATGGTGGAGAGGTACTGCGGCAGGCCACCGCGCTGGGCGAAGTGGGTGAGGCGGGCCGCGGCCCGGTCGATGCCGCGCACGGTCACGCCGTAGCCGTGGCCGGCGTCGACCCAGGCGGGGACGGTGGCCTGCAGGAGCGCGACCCGGCGGCGCGCTGCGAACATCAGCGCGCCGAGGAGGACCAGGACCAGGCTGATCAGCAGCGCCGGCTCGAGGCCGTGCCAGAGCGCGAGGTGGTAGTCGCCGCCGCCGGCGACCGTGTCGGCGTAGGGGGCCAGCAACGGGTCGATCCCGGCGCTCAGCGGGCCGAGCAGCACGGTGCCGGCGGTGAGGACGACGGGGGCCAGCAGCACGCCCCACCGGTCCGGGTGCAGCGCGGTGGGAGCCATCGTCGGCCGGGTGCCGAACGCACCCCAAATGAAACGGATGCTGTAAGCGACCGTCAGCACCGAGCCGATGCCCGTGCCCACCAGGGCGATCCAACCCCAGCCGTCGCCGGCCCGCCCGGCCTCCAGGAGCGCGGTGAATACGGCCTCCTTGGCGACGAATCCGAACAGGGGCGGCAGTCCGGCCATCGAACCGGCGGCGAGCACGGCGATAAACAGGAGCGCGGGCTGGCTGCGGCCGAGGCCGGACAGCCGGCGCAGGTCGCGGGTGCCGGCCCGGTGGTCGATGATGCCGACGACGAGGAACAGCGTGGCCTTGTAGAGCGCGTGGGCGAGCAGCAGCGCCGCCCCGGCGAGCGCAGCGTCCCGGGTTCCGAATCCGACCGAGACCATCAGGAACCCGAGCTGGCTGACGGTCCCGTAGGCCAGCAGCAGCTTGAGGTCGTGCTGCCGGAGCGAGCGCCACGCTCCGACGAGCATCGTCCAGACGCCGATGGTCACCAGCACCGGCATCCAGGCGTCGGTGTCGGCATAGCCGGGGGCGAGCCGGGCGACCAGGTAGATGCCGGCCTTGACCATGGCTGCCGCGTGCAGGTAGGCGCTGACCGGGGTCGGGGCGGCCATTGCCGCGGGCAGCCAGAAGTGGAAGGGGATCAGCGCCGACTTGGACAGCGCGCCGACGAGGATCAGCAGGATCGCCCAGGTCGCGGCGGGCCCGGAGACCGGGTCGGCGACGATCACGGCCAGGGAGGTCGTTCCCGCCGCCACGGAGAGCATGATGACGCCCACCAGCATGGCGAGCCCGCCGAACGTGGTCACCAGGAGAGCCTGCAGGGCGGCGCCGCGGCTCGCCCGGCGGCTCGTGTAGTGCCCGATCAGCAGGTACGAGAGCACACTGGTGATCTCCCAGAAAATGAACATCACCACGATGTCGTCGGCGGTCACCAGCCCGTACATCGTGCCGGCGAAGGCCAGCAGGAGGGCCGCGAACCGGCCGAGGGACAGCTCGTCGGCGGCGAAGTAGCGGGCGCAGTAGAGCAGGACCAGCGCGCCGACCCCGGTCACGACCAGCGCCAGCAGCCAGGCCAGGGTGTCGACGCGGAAGGAGAGGGAGATACCCAGCGTCGGGATCCACGGGATGCTCTCGGTCACCGCGTCTCCCGCGGTCACGGTGGCGGTCTGGCCGAGGGTGTAGGCGAAAGCGGCCGCCGGCAGCAGGGCGATCAGGTAGAAGGCCCGCACCGACAGGAGGCGCGTCAGCAGCGGGGTGAAGGCGGAGACGACACAAAAAGCCAGCAGGATTGTCGCCATGCGGCCTCCCGGCTCTCTCTCTGAGTGTCGAACTCCAGTCTAACCGAGAGGCTCCTGACCGCATCCCGGCACGCGCGGCACACACCCCGTGCGGGAGGCCGATAGTGTTGAGGAAAACCCGATTATCGGAAGAGCCCCATGACGCGTGCAAATCAGGGGCCAGAAGTGCCCCTCAAACATGAACACCACGAGTACCACGGTCGTGGCACGGAGACCCCCCTCGAGCACATCGCGGACGCCGTCAACGTGCACGAGGACGAGGGGCTGCATAAGGGCCTCAAGGCCCGGCAGGTGCAGATGATCGCGATCGGCGGGGCCATCGGCACCGGGCTGTTCCTCGGCGCGGGCGGCCGTCTCGCCACCGCGGGCCCGTCCCTGGTGTTCGTGTACGCGATCTGCGGATTCTTTGCGTTCCTGATCCTGCGCGCCCTCGGCGAGCTGGTGCTGCACCGCCCGTCGTCGGGCTCCTTCGTCTCCTACGCCCGTGAGTTCTTCGGCGAGAAGACGGCCTTCGTCACCGGCTGGCTGTACTGGCTCAACTGGGTGATGACCGCGATCGTCGACGTCACCGCCGTGGCGCTCTACATGAACTTCTTCGCCCGGTACTGGGCGCCGTTCGGAGACGTGCCGCAGTGGCTCTACGCGCTCTTCGCCCTCGCGGTCGTGCTCTGCCTGAACCTGCTCTCGGTGAGCGTGTTCGGCGAACTGGAGTTCTGGTTCGCACTTATCAAGGTGCTCGCCATCGTCGCGTTCCTGCTGGTGGGAACGTGGATGGTCATCTTCGGCACGCCGATTCCCGGGCAGGAGGCCGGTTTCAGCCTCATCGCCGACAACGGGGGCTGGCTGCCGAACGGGGTGATCGCATCCGTCCTGGTCGTTCAGGGCGTCGTGTTCGCCTACGCGTCGATCGAGCTGGTCGGCACGACCGCCGGGGAAACGAAGAACCCGGAGAAGGTGATGCCCAAGGCCATCAACACGGTCATCGTGCGGATCGCCGTGTTCTACGTCGGCTCGATCCTGCTGTTGTCGCTGCTGCTGCCGTACACCGCGTACCAGGCCGGCGAGAGCCCGTTCGTGACATTCTTCGGCACGATCGGCATCGACGGCGTCGACGTGATCATGAACCTGGTGGTGCTCACGGCGGCCCTCTCCTCCCTCAACGCGGGCCTCTACTCGACCGGACGCATCCTGCGCTCGATGTCCCTTGCGGGCTCGGCGCCGCGATTCGCCGGCAAGGTGAGCCGCACGGGCGTGCCGTTCGGCGGCATCCTGCTCACCGGCGCGGTCACGCTGCTCGGCGTCGGCCTGAACGCGGTCGTCCCCGACGCCGCCTTCGAGATCGTGCTGAACATGGCGGCCATCGGCATCATCAGCGCCTGGGGCATGATCGTGCTCTGCCAGCTGCGCCTGCACGCCTGGTCGAAGCTGGGCATCCTCGAGCGGCCGGCATTCCGGATGTTCGGGGCCCCCTACACGGGCTACGCCAGCCTGGCCTTCCTCGTCGCGGTACTCGTGCTGATGGCCTTCGACTGGCCGGTCGGCACGCTCACGATCAGCTCGCTCGTGATCATCATCCCGCTGCTGATCGTCGGCTGGTACGCCTCGCGCGGGCGCATCCTCGAGATCGCGGCCGCCCGGGAGGGCTTCACCGGCCAGGTGCCGATCATCCCCAACCGCCCGCTCGCCGACCAGATGCGCGGCACGGACCCGACGGATGCGGGCCGGAAGGGCTAGCGGAGGGCGCCGGGGCCGGTTACCGGCCGGCGCCGGTCAGGTCACGCCCGGGTCAGGTCACGCTCAGGCCAGGTCACGCTCTGGCCAGCACCTCGTCGACGACGGCGGCCAGACCGGCTGCCGCCTGCGGGAGGTCGCTCTCGGACCGGGCCCCGGTCTCCGCCTCCACGGAGAGGGAACCGTTCCGGGCGCCGACCAGGACCGACCATTCGTCGCCGACGCGATACGCGACGGCGTAGGAGGCCTCACCGTTGGTCGTCACCTCGAGTTGCAACAGGTCCCAGGTGCGTGTCACGGCGCCGGGCCGGGTGCCCTGAACCGACGTGCAGTCCTGGAAGAGGGCCGCCTTGGCGTCGAAGGGATACGGCGGGGCGGCGGCCGGCGGCAGGCTTGTCACCCGCACTCTGATCCCGTCCAGCTTCTCCTCCCCCTGGATATCACCGTCGGCCGTGGACGCTCCGGCCTGCGAGCCCGCGTAGGCCACCTCGTCGTAGACGCACGCCTCCGATGAAGGCATCACAGCCGTGTCCCCCGGCCGGATCGTCGATCCTCCGGCCACGTCGATGGCTTTCCCGGTGGGGCCGGTGACCCCGTCCAGGAGGCCGGCCAGCTGCTCGGGCGTGAAGGCGTTGCTCGGTGGTGCGGGCACCGACGGCGCTCCGTCCCGCACCACGGCGACGATTCGCGTGGCCAGCTCGGCCAGGTCGGCGGCCGTGGCGTCGGCGTCGGCCGTCGCCACCATGCGACCCATTCCGATGGACACCGTTCCGGCCAGCGCCTGCAGGCTGACGGTGACGTCTCCCGGTTTCAGGCCGCCGGTCACCACGGTGGCGAACGTCCGATCGCCGACCGCGGGCACCTTCACGAAGTGTGCGTCCTGAGGGGTCTCGGTGCCTGATTGCGTGAGCGTGAAGGTCGAACAGGCGGAGGCCTGGTCATCCGTGCAGGCGAAGTTCGCGTTCGTCAGCTCGCCGGTCGGGGCGCTCTTCAGCAGGATCATGGTGGTGTCGGTGCCGAACGGGGTGCTGGCGGGCAACGCACCCGCCGCGAATTGCATTTTCAGCGTTTCGGGCCGGGTCAGCATGCTCTCGGGCTGGAATGCGGCACAGGCCGCGGGCTCGGCGGCGGGTCGTGGCGGAAGGTCGGCGCCGTCCTTGAAGGCGATTCTCACGCTGCCGGCGTCGCTGTAGGGGATGACGGTGTTGCCGGCGCCGTCAGCGAGCGTGGCGAGCAACGCCGTCAGCTGCGCGTCGGTGAACACCGTGCCGACGGACCCGCCGGGGTCTGCCGACGGCTGCGCTGTCCCGCCGGGACCGGCCGGGGGCGCCGTTGTTCCGCCGGCGCACCCGGCCAGCAGGAGCGCGGCCAGCGCTGCGACGCACACGAGACGGGGGCCCGGCGTTCGGCGCGGTCGGGTGCCCGGTCGAGGCCGAGCGTCCATCGGGGGGCCTCCTCCAGCTCGGTGCCCTCACCCTAGGCTTCCGCCCGCACTCCGGATAGGTCAGACGGCGCGGCGGCAGGTGACCGCGTGACTGACGATGACGAGCACGAACGCCAGCGACAGGATGCCGATGTAGGCCAGCGGCACGGCGGGCATGCCCACGGCGTTCAGCAGCGCGGCGCCCAGCAGTGCGCCGCCGCCGATGCCGGCGTTGAACGCGGTGGTGTAGATGGCGCTCGCGGTGTCACGGATGCGCCGCGAGGCTGTGCGCAGCAGTCGCGTCTGCAGCAGCGGCGGCAGCGTGCCGAAGGCCAGCCCCCACAGCACGAAGGCGCCGATGGCCACCGGCAGCGTCGACGCGAACAGGGCGAGGACGCTGACGCTGATCGCGGAGACGGCGATGCCGATCACCAGTCCCAGCTGGGGCCGAGGGCCGAACACGGTGCCGGAGAGGACCAGCCCGACCGCGCCGGCGATGCCGTACGCGAACAGGAGCGGCGCGACGGCCGCGCCGTCCACGCCCATCCCGTCGATCAGGAACGGGGCGATGTAGGTATAGAAGGTGTAGTGCCCGACCATCGTCAGGGCCGTGATCGAGCAGAGCAGGATCACGGCTGGCATCGTCGGGTCGCGGCGCGGTTCGGCGGCCGTTTCGAGGGCGGGCACGGCGGCGGGTTCCGCCGCGGCGAGCGCGGCCGCCTCGGCAGCCTCGGTCGCCTCGGTCGCCTCGGTCGCCTCGGCATCCGTGCGCCGGGCACCGTAGTGCGAGACGTGCGGCAGGAAACGCCACACGACGACGGCGCCGAGGAGCATCAGCACGGCGAGCGCGATGAACGACAGCCGCCAGCCCAGGAGGTGCCCGGCCGCCGTGGCCAGCGGAACGCCGAGCACGAACGCGAGGGTGCCGCCGGACACCGTGATCGCCACGGCCCGGCCGATCTGCTCCCGCGGCACGAGATGCGCCGCATAGGCGCCGACGACGGCCCAGAACAGGCCGTGGGCCATGCCGCCGAGGATGCGGCCGCCCACCATGAACGCGTAGTTGGGGGCGACCGCGGTGAGCACATTACTGACGGCGAGCACGACCAGCACGAGCACGATCAGGCCGTGCCGCGGCAGCCGGCGGGTCAGATGCGCCAGGGAGGTGCTCGTGAGCACCACGGTGAACGCGAACCAGGAGACCAGCAGCCCCACCTGGGCCTCGCTGACGCCGAGGGACCGGCTCATGTCCGGCAGCAGGCCGGTCGGCAGCATCTCGGAGGTCACCGACAGGAAAACGGCGGCCGCGAGGGCGATCAGCCCGACCCAGGGGAAGGGGCCGGGAGTTGACCCCGGGCGGCCCTGCCCGTCGCCGAGCGGGGGCAGGGTGATGGGCGCGGTGAATGACATGGTGGCTGTGGCTCACAGACGGGAACAGTGGCGCCCGCCGCTCTCGCGTCGCGGGGCCGGTCCGGATCGGCTGCGCGCCGACGTGCGCGCCCGGGGCCGGCATGCTGCGCCGACCACGTCCCAGCCTAGCCGACGGGTGGCCGGCGCGGCCAGAGAGGCCGGTAACCTAGTCGGATGACTTATTCTCTGTCGCCGAACCCGCGCCACCACTGGGTGATCACCCTCGTCTGCGTCGACCAGCCGGGCATCGTGCACGCGGTCAGCGGTGCCATCGTGCGCGCCAGGGGCAACATCACCGAGAGCCAGCAGTTCGCCAGTGCCGACACCGGCCGGTTCTTCATGCGCCTGCAGGTGGAGTCCCCCGCCCCGCGCGAGGAGCTCGAGCAGGAGCTCGCCCCCGTCGTCGCCCACTTCAGGATGAATTCCGCCATCGACGTGGTGGGGCGCCCGGTGCGCACCCTCGTGCTCGCGTCGACGGCGGGCAACTGCGTGAACGACATGCTGTTCCGCCAGCGCGGCGGGCAGCTCCCGATCGAGGTCCCCCTGGTGCTCAGCAACCACGGCACGCTGCGCGACCTGGTCGGGTTCTACGGGGTGCCGTTCGAGTCCCGACCGGTGACGGATGCCGCGAGCAAGGCGGCCTTCGAGGCGCGCGTGATCGAGGCACTCGACGAGCACGACATCGAGCTGGTCGTGCTCGCCCGGTACATGCAGATCCTCTCCCCCGAGCTCTGCACGCTGCTCGAGGGCCGCGCCATCAACATCCACCACTCATTCCTGCCCGGGTTCAAGGGTGCCAACCCCTACAAGCAGGCCCACGCCCGCGGCGTGAAGCTGATCGGGGCCACCGCCCACTTCGTCACCGGCGACCTCGACGAGGGCCCGATCATCGAGCAGAACGTCGTGCGCGTGGACCATTCCCGCACGCCGGCCGAACTCGTCGCCATCGGGCAGGACGAGGAGAGCCGCACCCTGACCCAGGCGGTCACCTGGTTCGCCGAGCACCGGGTTCTGCTCGACGGTGCCCGCACCATCATCTTCAAGTAGCCGCCCGCCTGCTCGGTAAGATGGGGCAAGTGACCGATACGAGCGTGAAGACCAGCCCCAACGACATCCTGCGATTCCTGCTCGAACTGTTCGCGTTCATCAGCCTCGGCATCTGGGGTTTCGCGGCGTGGCCGCTGCCGTGGCCCGGCGTCGTGGTCGGCATCGTCGCCCCGGCCTTCGCGATCCTGCTCTGGGCTCTGTTCCGCTCCCCCAAGGCCGTGTTCAAGCTCGACCCGTTCGGCAAGGCCGTGGTCGAGATCTGCGTCTTCGGAGCAGCAGCTCTGGCCTGGTGGGACCTCGGCCTCCCGCTGGTCGGTGTGATCTTCGCCGTCGTCGCCACGGTCAGCGGCGTTCTCTCCGGCCGCGCGGAACTGCGCTAACCGCCTCCGCACGGCCCGGGACCATTGGCCCTTCCGGCGACTGGCCGTTCGGAGCAAGCTCGGCGCATGAACGAGCTCGCCCCGGTTCGCCTGGCCCTGCTCAGGAAGCAGTTCGGCGAGGGCGTCGCTCTCGACGGCATCAGCCTCACCCTCGAGCTCGGTGAGGTCTTCGGCTACCTCGGACCCAACGGCGCGGGCAAGACGACCACGATCCGCCTGCTGCTGGGGGTGCTCCGTCCGACCTCCGGCCAGGCGCAGGTCTTCGGCCTGGACTCGTGGCGGCAACCGGTCGAGGTGCACCGCCTGGTCGGGTACGTTCCCGGTGAATCGGCGCTCTACGGCCGGCTCACCGGCCGGCAGAGCATCGCCTTCTTCGATCACCTGCGCGGCCGCGATGACCGGGCCGAGGCCACCGCTCTGGCCGCCCGCTTCGACGTCGACCTCGGCCGCCCGGCGCGGACGCTGTCCCGCGGTAACCGGCAGAAACTCGCGATCGTGCTGGCGGTCATGTCCGCGCCCCGGCTGCTGATCCTCGACGAACCCACCAGCGGTCTCGACCCGCTCGTGCAGCAGGAGTTCCACGCCCTGCTCGGCGAGTGCACCGGGGACGGCGGCACCGTGCTGTTCTCGTCTCACGTGCTCGGGGAGGTGCAGCGGGTCGCCGACCGGATCGGCGTCATCCGTCGCGGCCGGCTGATCGCCGTCGAGCGGCTCCAGGAGCTCCGCGCCCGGTCGCTGCACCGGATTCGGGCGAGTTTCCTGGCGGAGGTGTCGGCCGAGGATTTCGCCGGGATCCGGGGCGTGCAGGACCTCTCGATCGGCGACCGGAGCCTTCGCTGCAGCGCGCCGCAGTACGCCCTCGATGCGCTGCTGAAACAGGTGCCCGCCGGTCGGTGATCGATTTTGAATGCGCCGAAACCGACCTCGAGGAGACGTTCCTCGGCTATTACGGGCCGGGCGACACCGGCTCCGACACCGTCACCGAAACACACGGCGGTGAGACCGATGCTGGCTAGCCTGTTCACGAAGACCCTGTACGACCAGCGCCGAGGTCTGCTCGGCTGGTCGGTCTCTCTGGTGCTCCTGGTCGGCATGTATGTGGCCCTGTGGCCGAGCCTGCGCGACCAGCCGTCGATGAGCGATTTCCTGAAGCAGATGCCCGAGGCCTTCCGCTACCTGTTCGCCGCGACCGGCGCGGACATGTCGACCCCGGTCGGCTACGTGCAGGTCGAACTCCTGTCGTTCATGGGCCCGATCGCCGTGCTCGTCTACGCGATCGGCGTGGGTGTGGCCGTGATCGGCGGCGAGGAGGACCACCACACCATGGACCTCCTGCTGGCCAACCCGGTCGGCCGCACCCGGGTCGTCCTGGAGAAGTTCACCGCGCTGGCGTTGGGCACGTTCCTGCTCGCGGCGGTGACCGGGGTTTCCCTCGTGGGCCTGGGGTCGTTCGCGGACATGAACCTCCCGGCCGGTGACGTGGCCGCCGCCATGCTGCACCTGGCGCTGCTCGGCGTGGTCTTCGGCGCCCTGGCCCTGACGCTGTCGGCCTCGACCGGCAGGACCGGGCTGAGCCGCGGCATCCCGGCCGTCGTCGCGGTGGTGGCCTATGTGGTGAACGCGCTGGCGCCCCTGGTCGACTGGCTCGATCCGTTCCAGAAGCTCTCGCCGTACTACCAGTACATTGGCCACGACCCGCTCCGGGAGGGCGTGGACGGCCCCAGCGTGCTCGTGGCCGTGGCCACCGTCGCCGTGCTCCTCGGGCTCGCCGTGCTCGGGTTCCGTCGGCGGGACATCGCGGCCTGACCGGCCCGCCCCGCCCGCCCGCCCGCCCGCCCCGAGCCTTACCCAGCGCTGCCCCACCGCACCCAGCCCTGCGCCGTCTTGCCCCGCCGAGCCCCGCCGAGCCGTGATTAAAGCTCCTCAAAATTCAAAAAAACGGGGCGGAACTCACGGTTCGGCGGGTCTCGCGCGGGGCGTCAGCGGGTGTCAGGGGACGTCAGGGAGGCGGGTGCCTCGCGGCATCCGCAGGGCGGCGTAGCCGGAGGTCGCGAGGAAGAACAGGGCGCCCACGCCGAAGGCCACCGGATAGGAGACCTGGTCGGCGAGGAAGCCGGCGACGAGCGGGCCGATGATCGCGCCGAAGTCGGAGAACATCGAGAACACCGCCACCGGTCTCCCGCCGCCGGCCCCGGCCGCATCCCCGACGGCGGCCGCCGGGGCGGTGCCCATGAACGCCGAGGCCACCCCGTAGACGCAGAGCAGCCCGGTGAGAACCACGATGTCAGGCGCAAACGGGACGGCGAAGATGGTCAGCCCGGCCACCAGGAACGCCCCGATGATGGCGGGCCGGCGGCCCACCCGGTCGACGAAGCGCGACGCCGGGGCGAGCGCGATGGTCTGCGCGACGGCCGCGAAGGCGAACGCGATGCCGGTCCAAGCGGTCGGCCCGCGGAGCACCTCGACCACCAGCACGGGGATCAGCGCGTTGCGCACACCGAACGAGGTCCAGCCGGTGGAGAAGCTGGCCAGGCACGCCGCTCGGAAACGCTCGTCCTTCAGTACGGTGCGGAACGGGACTCGCGGGGCCGGTGCGGCATCCGTTTTCGGCCCCGTGCCCCGCACCGGTCGCAGCAGGACCAGGCCCAGGAACCCGGCGACGGAGAGGGTGCCCGCATAGAAGAAGAACGGTGCGGTGAGGGAGATCGTGGCGAGCAGCCCGCCGAGGGCCGGGCCGGCCATCCCGCCGAGCAGGAAACCGCCCTGGTAGAATCCGATGGCGCGGGCCCGGATCCCGGGCGCGGTGGAGCCGAGCAGCAGGGTCATCGCCGCCACGGTGAACATGGCCGAACCGATGCCGCCGGCGCCGCGCAGCAGGAGGAGCTGGGGATAGTTCTGAGCCACGCCGACCAGGCCGCTGGAGACGGCGACGATTCCGATCCCGGTGGCCAGGACGGCTCGTTCGCCGGCCCAGTCGATCATGCGCCCGGTGAAGGGACTGGACACGAAACGCATCAGGGCGAAGGCGGAGACGACGGCCCCGATTTCCAGGTTGCCGACCCCGAAGCTGCGCACGTACACGGGCAGCACCGGAACGACGACACCGAAGCCCACCATCACGAAGAAGGCGATCACGCCGAGCACGTACACCTCGCGGGACAGCCGCGGGCTCCCTCCGGGGGTCACACCGTCGGGGGTCGGGCCGCCGCGGCGGAATCGTGCACGCATTACCTCAGGTTAAGCCTTCGGCCGGTCCCGAGTCGCCGCGCGGCGCCCGAGCCTCAACTCCTCACCCGAGCCCCGCCCCCTCGATCCGGCCCCGGCCCCCCGCCCCCAACCAATTCGACGGAGATTCTGCCGAATACGGTCCGAAACAGGCTGGAATCGCGCGCTGAGATCAAAATCTCCGTCGAATTGGTTCACACGGGCTCAGCGCGCGCGGGATCCGACCGTGGCCGGCTCCCGCGCGGCGACCTGGGCCTGAACCGCGGCATCCCGGCGGCCGCCGATCGCACGCAACGCGTTGAGGATCGTCGCGAGGTCGACGAATTCCTGCAGCAGCGCACCCACTGTGGCCGGGATGAAGCCGAAGGCGGCCAGGACCATCAGCACGACACTCATCGCAATCCCCAGCCAAATGCTCTGCAGGGCGATCCGGATGGTGTCCTGCCCGATGGCGACCGCGCGGGCGGTGCGGGACAGGTCGTCGATCAGGATGACGACGTCGGCCGACTCGCTGGCGGCCGTGGCCCCCCGCGCGCCCATCGCGATCCCCACGTCGGCGACGGCCAGCACGGGTGCGTCGTTCACGCCGTCGCCGACCATGATCACCGGGCGGTTGGGGAGCGAGCGCACGGCGTCGACCTTGTCGACCGGCAGGCAGTCGGCCTGCACGCTCTCGATGCCGACGAGTTCGGCGATGTGCTCGGCCGTGGGCCGGGCGTCGCCGGTGAGCATGACGGTCTCGTGCAGGCCTAGGGCGCGGAAATCGGCCATGGTCTGCCGCGCGTTGCCGCGCGTCTTATCGCTGGCGACGATGCTGCCGGCGAAGCGGCCGTCGACGGCGAGGTAGATGGCGAGTTCGCCGCCGTCGAGGGGGGTGGCCACGGCTTCCGGTGCGTGATCCCGAACGTAGGAGAGCTTGCCGACGACGACCTCGCGGTCGCCGAGCCGCGCGACCACGCCGTGGGCGGGCACCTCGTTCGCATCCTCCGTCGCGGTGAGTTCGAGTCCGCGGGTACGGGCGGCCGCGATGACGGATGCCGCGAGCACGTGCGACGAGTATTGCTCGGCCGACGCGGCGAGGGCCAGCAACTCGTCCTGGTCGAAGCCGAGCTCCGGCAGCACCCTCGCGATGGCCGGCGTACCGTGCGTGAGGGTGCCGGTCTTGTCGAACACGACGGTCTTCGCGCGGGACAGCATCTCCAGCACGCCACCGCCCTTGACGATGATGCCGTTGCGGGCGGCGCGGCTCATGCCGCCCATGAACGCCACCGGAGCGGAGATCAGCAGCGGGCAGGGCGTAGCCACGACGAGCACCTCGGCGAACCGGGCCGGGTCGCCGCTGACGATCCAGGCGATCGCGGCGATGGTGAGCGACACGGCGGTGAACGGCACGGCGTACCGGTCGGCGAGGCGCACCACGGGCGCCTTGCTCGCGGCGGCCTCCTCGACGAGGAGGATGATCTGCTGGTACTGGCTGTCGGCCGCTGTCGCGGTGGCCCGGATGGTGGCGGCGGCCTGGCCGTTGATCGACCCGCTGAGGATCGCGTCACCGGTCCGGCGCTCGACCGGGAGGCTCTCCCCGGTGAGCGAGGATTCGTCGAAGGCCGCGCTGTCGGAGACCAGCTCGCCGTCGACGGGAACGATCTCGGCCGGCCGCACCAGCAGGAGGTCACCCGGCCGCACGTCGGTGGCCGCCACGTCCTCGACGTCGGTGACTCCGGGGCCCGCCCCTGCTGCGCCGGATCCGTTGGCGGCTGCCACGATCCGGTGGGCGATCTGCGGGGCACGCTTCAGCAGGGCGTCGAGTTCGCGTTTGGCCCGGTTGACCGCGAAATCCTCCAACGCAGCTCCACCGGTCAGCATCAGCACGATGATCATCGTCGCGACATATTCGCCGACCAGCACCGTGGCGATGATGGCCATGATCGCGAGCAGGTCGACGCCGAAGGTGCCCTGGCGCAGTCTCCTGACCATGCCGACCGCTTCGATCCCGGCGATCAGCAGGCCGTACCCGCTGAACAGCCAGCGCACCGCGTCGGCCTGGCCGAGCAGCGCCAGCACCGCGCCGATCAGGCCCAGGGCGAGGGTCGCCGCAACGAGAGGATACCGACGGACAGCAGAGGACGCAGACACCATGGTCATATTATGGTCTCGGTCGGCGGGCTTCGCCAGCAAGGAAAGGCTCCCCTGACACCCGGCGGAGCATGCAAGACGGCGACAGCCCCACCCGAAAGGGAGGGGCTGTCGCCGTCGAAGCCGCGGGCGAATTACGCCAGGCGCGTCTGCAGGTTCTCGGCGATGGCCGCGAGGAATTCCTCGGTCGTCTGGAAACCCTGTTCCGGGCCCACGAGCAGGGCGAGGTCCTTGGTCATCTTGCCGCTCTCGACGGTCTTGATCACCACGTCTTCGAGCGTGTTCGCGAATTCGGCAAGCGCCGGGTTGCCGTCCAGCTTGGCGCGGTGCGAGAGGCCCCGGGTCCAGGCGTAGATCGACGCGATCGGGTTGGTCGAGGTGGGCTTGCCCTGCTGGTGCTGACGGTAGTGGCGCGTCACGGTGCCGTGCGCGGCCTCGGCCTCGACGACCTTGCCGTCGGGGGTGGAGAGCACGCTGGTCATCAGGCCCAGCGAGCCGAAGCCCTGGGCAACGGTGTCGGACTGCACGTCGCCGTCGTAGTTCTTGCAGGCCCAGACGTAGCCGCCCTCCCACTTCATGGCCGAGGCGACCATGTCGTCGATCAGGCGGTGCTCGTAGGTCAGGCCGGCCGCGTCGTAGCGGGCCTTGAAGTCGGCGTCGAAGATCTCCTGGAAGATGTCCTTGAAACGGCCGTCGTACGCCTTGAGAATCGTGTTCTTGGTCGACAGGTAGACCGGGTACTTGCGCTCGAGGCCGTAGTTGAGCGAGGCACGGGCGAAGTCGCGGATGGAGTTGTCGAGGTTGTACATTCCCATCGCGACGCCGCTGCCGGGCGCCTGGAAGACCTCGAATGACTGGGGCTCGCCGCCATCCTTCGGGGTGAAGGTCATGCTGAGCGTGCCTTCGCCCTCGAACCGGAAGTTCGTCGCCTTGTACTGGTCGCCGAACGCGTGGCGGCCGATGATGATGGGCTTGTTCCAGCCCGGCACGAGACGCGGGATGTTCGAGATGATGATCGGCTCACGGAAGATCGTGCCGCCGAGAATGTTGCGGATGGTGCCGTTGGGCGACGCCCACATCTTCTTGAGGCCGAATTCCTCGACCCGGGCCTCATCGGGGGTGATGGTCGCGCATTTGACGCCGACGCCGTGCTTCTGGATGGCGTGGGCCGAGTCGATCGTGATCTGGTCGTCGGTCTCGTCGCGCTTCTGGATCGACAGGTCGTAATATTCGAGGTCGATATCGAGGTACGGGTGGATCAAGGTTTCCTTGATCGCATGCCAGATGATGCGGGTCATCTCATCTCCGTCGAGCTCGACGACAGTGCCTTCAACCTTGATCTTCGCCAATGAAATCTCCTCAGACTTTTGCGGGGGCCTAATGGCCACGTCAATCCTAGTCGAGGGGTTCAATTATCTTGACATCGAGATAGTTTTCGGTCCGGCCCTGCCCGGCAGCGGCCGCCGATGCTCGGCCGAAAACCCGACTACCTCACCTCGTCTGCCGCAGGTTAGCCTGTTCACATGGGTGAACTACGACTGGAAGAACTGTCCGCACGCAACATCGTTGCGGCCAACAACCTGAGCCTGAAGCCGGGCCAGGAACAATTCATCGCTCCGGTCTCCTACGCGGTCGCGGCATCCGTTATCAATCCGGCCACCGCCTGGCAGCGGGTCGTGCTCCTGGACGGTGAGGTCGCCGGGTTCATCCACGGCAACTTCGACCCCGATTCCGAGCACGAGGAGTTCCGGGCCTGCCTCTGGCGCATCAACGTCGACGCGAATGCGCAGGGCCGCGGGGTGGGCAAGTTCGCCGCCGACGCGCTGGCCGAGGAGGCCCGCAAGCGGGGCTTCAAGCGCATCACGGTGATCTGGGAGCCGGGCGAGGGCGGCCCGGAGACGTTCTTCCACCGGATCGGGTTCACGGATGTCGGTGAGACGGTCTACGGCGAGGTCATCGGCGCGATGCAGCTGTAGTCCAGGGCCGACGTGGCTGCACCATCGGGTGGCGAGTTCGTCGAGCATGTGTGCTCCATCGTCGCTTCGATTCCGCCCGGGCGGGTGATGACGTACGGCGACGTCGCCGCCGTGCTCGGCTCCCGCGGCGCCCGCGCCGTCGGCCAGATCATGGCGCGGTACGGCACAGACCTGCCCTGGTGGCGGGTGATCCGCTCCGGCGGCCACCCGCCGGCCGGGCACGAGGACCGCGCGCTCCCGCATTACCGGGACGAGGGCACACCACTTCGCGACCTGCCGGAGAGCTACCGGATCGACTACCCGGCGGCGCGGTGGAGCCACGGCTGAAGGTTGGATTCCGGTCACCCGCAACCCCTTGTTCGGGCTGGGTCAGGGATGTTACCGTTCCTCATGCCCAGCGAATCGACCTCCACTGACCCCCTTGCCTCCGACCCGGGCCTCTACCGGGTTCTGCTCGAAAACGACCGCGTGCGCGTGCTCGAGTTCCTGGACGCCCCCGGCGACCAGACCCATCCTCACGTGCATCCCGACAGCGTGATGATCACCCTCAGCTCCTATTCCCGGCGGCTGTCGTCGGAGGGCCGCGAGATCGACGTCGAGCTGCCCGCCGGCGAGACACGGTGGCTCCCGGCCCAGGAACACACCGGCCTGAACATCGGTTCCACGCCCACGCACGCGATCTTCGTGGAGCTCAAACAGGCCCCCGTCACGCCGCCGGAGCCCGGCCACCAACCGCTCGGCCCGGCCGCCCGCCCGCTGGCCCCCCGTCCCCTGACCGGCACACCGCTCTCCGACGCCTCGAGCGACGAAGAGAAGGCGTGGGGATTCGCCTAGCGCCGCTCCTCCTGCGGGTTCCCTTCCCGTCGCGCGGGACTAACCTGCGGCTATGACGAACGACCCGGCGGCCACCAATCCCGGTCTCTACCGGGTGATCCTGGAGAACGAGCGCGTGCGCGTGCTCGAGTACCTCGACGCCCCCGGAGACCAGACGACTCCGCACGCGCACCCGGACTCAGTGATGATCACGCTGAGCGCGTTCTCCCGGCACCTGGAGTCGGACGGCCGGGAGGTCGACGTCGACATTCCCGCCGGGGTCGCGCGGTGGCTGCCCGGGCAGCACCATTCCGGGCGGAACACCCGCCCCACGCCGACGCACACGATCTTCGTCGATCTGAAGGAGCCGCCGGCCGCGCCGACGGCTCCTTCACCCCGCGAGCCGCTGGGCCCGCGGCCGGGCTAGCCCGTCCCGGCGACCCGCACCGCGCATCCGTCGTGGCGCACCCTGTGCGCGCGGGCGCAGGTTCTACCCTGCGCCCGCGACTCGAACCTGCGCCGCGAGCGGGCTCGGCGAGCGGGCTTGGCGGGCGGGCGCCGCGGGCGGGCGCCGCAGCCCGTCTCTAGACCAGCGACTCCCGCCACGCGGCGTGCAGTTGCGCGAACCGCCCGGTGCCGGAGATCAGGTCGGCGGGGGTGCCGTCCTCCACGATGCGCCCGTGCTCCATCACGAGCACCCGGTCCGCGATCGCCACCGTCGACAGGCGGTGGGCGATGATCACGGCCGTGCGGTCTGACAGGAGCGTCTGCAGCGCCTGCTGCACCAGTCGCTCGCTCGGGATGTCCAGGCTCGAGGTGGCCTCGTCGAGGATGAGCACGGCCGGGTCGGCCAGGAACGCCCGCGCGAACGAGATCAGCTGACGCTGCCCGGCGGACACACGCCCGCCGCGCTTGTTCACGTCGGTGTCGTACCCGTTGGGCAGTCCCTCGATGAACTCGTGCGCCCCGACCGCCCGAGCTGCCGCCACGATCTCGGCCGGCGTGGCATCCGGCTTGCCGATCGAGATGTTGTCGGCGACCGACCCGCTGAACAGGTAGGCCTCCTGGGTGACCATGACGATCGCCCGGCGAAGGTCCTTGGGGTGCAGGTCGCGCAGGTCGACGCTGTCGAGGGCGACCCGGCCCTCGGTCGGGTCGTAGAAGCGGGCCATCAGCTTGGCCAGGGTCGACTTGCCGGCCCCGGTCGAGCCCACCAGGGCGATGGTCTCCCCCGCCGGGATGGCCAGGTCGAAGCGGGGCAGGATGACGCGGTCGCTCTGGTACTCGAACTGCACACCCTCGAACGAGACCGCGCCCTTCGCCGCCCAGAGGTCGACCGGCGTGGCCGGGTCGGGCACACCGGGGTGTTCCTCGAGCACCCCGGAGATCTTTTCGAGCGCGGCCTGGGCCGCCTGGTAGGAGTTGTAGAACATCGCCATCTCCTCCATCGGGTCGAAGAATCGCCGGGTGTACAGCAGCGCCGCGAGGAGCGCGCCGATGGCGAGCTGCCCGTCGACGACGCGGAACCCGCCGACCAGGAGCACGACCGCGACGGCCACGTTGCCGATCAGGACCAGGCCGGGGTCGAAGATGCCGAACAGCTGGATCACCCGCCCGTTGACCTTGCGGTAGTCCTCGACGAGTTCGCCGAACACGGCCTCGTTGCGCTTCTCCGCCCGGAAGGCCTTGACCGCACGGATGCCGGTCATGGTCTCCACGAACCGCACGATCAGGCTCGCCGAGGCCACCCGGGACTGCCGGAACAGCGTCTGCGAGCGCAGCTGGAACCAGCGCGTGAGCGCCAGCAGGGGCACCAGCGCGCCGAGCAGTACGAGGCCGCTGGTGCCGTCGAGCGCGAACAGGGCGATCCCGGTGAACACCATGTAGAGCAGGCCCTGCACGAGCTGGTTGATGCCCGAGTCCAGCAGCTCGCGGATCGCGTCGAGGTCGCTGGTCTGGCGGGAGATGATGCGGCCCGAGGTGTAGGACTCGTGGAATTCGAGGCTCAGCCGCTGCGTGTGCAGGAACACCCGTTTGCGCAGGTCGATCAGCACGGCCTGGCTGATCCGCGCCGACATGATCGTGTACCAGGCGATCAGCAGGGCACCGAGGACGCCCGTGCCGAGGTAGAGCACCCCGGTCGCGGCGAGCGGCACCCAGTCCTGTTCCATCAGCGCGGGCAGACCCAGGTCGATCCCGTACGCGATCAGGGCCGGCCCGGCCACCTGCGCGGCCGTGGAGGCGACCACGATCAGCATCGCCGCGATCACCGGCCAGCGCACGGGGCTCAGCAGCGACCCGAGCAGCCGCAGCGACCGGGTCCGGATCTGCTTGCTCTCCGCGGCGGTGAAGGTGCTGCGGTCTTCTCCTTCGACTCCGGTGACACTCATCGTGCCACCTCCTCTCGCAGTGACTCTCGTCGCTCTTCGTCTTCCAGGCTCGAGATCACGAACTTGTAGTGTTCGCTCTCGCGGAGCAGGTCGGAGTGCCGGCCCACCGCCGTGATGCGCCCGTTCTCGAGCAGGGCCACCCGGTCGGCCAGCATCACCGTCGACGGCCGGTGCGCCACGATCAGCGCCGTGGTGGAGGACAGCACCTCGCGCAGGGCGGCTTCGACGAGGGCCTCCGTGTCCACGTCCAGCGCAGACAGGGGGTCGTCGAGCACGAGCACTGCGGGCCGTGCCGCCACGGCCCGGGCGAGCGCGATCCGCTGCCGCTGGCCGCCGGAGAGGCTCATCCCCTCCTCGCCGACGAGCGTATCGACGCCCTGCGGGAGGTCGTGGGCGAAACCCGCCTGGGCGACCTGCAGGGCCTGCTCGAGCGCGGCATCCGCTTCAATCGAGCGTTCGGACCACTCGGGCCGGCCGAGCAGCACGTTATCGCGCACGGATGCCGAGAACAGCGTCGCATCCTCGAACGCCATCGACAGGTGGCGCCGCAGTTCCTCGCGGCCGAGGTCGCGCACGTCGACGCCGTCGAGGGTCACCGCGCCCTCGGTCACGTCGTAGAGGCGGGTGGTGAGCGCCGTCAGGGTGGACTTGCCGCAGCCGGTCAGACCCACCAGGGCCATGGTCTCCCCCGGTTCCAGCACCAGGTCGACGCCGTCGAGCAGGTCGAGGAAGCGGGCGGGCGAATCCGGGTAGCGGAAGTGCACGTTCGTGAACGCGAGGCGTCCGCGGGGCCGGTCGATCGTGACCGGATGCTCCGGGTCGGTGATCGAGTTCGGCGCGTCGAGCACGTCGAAGAACCGGTCGGTCGCGGTGCGGGTGTCGAAGGTCATCGACAGTAGGAAGCCGATCGATTCGACCGGCCAGCGCAGCACCGTCGCAGTGGCGAAGAAGGCCACCAGTGACCCCACGCTCAGCTCATTCTGGCTCGCCAGCCAGACGCCGGCCACCAGGCAGAGGGCGAAGGCGACGTCGGGCGCCATCAGCAGCCAGAGCCAGATGCCGGCGATCGCGCGGGCCTTCTCGATTTCGGTGCCACGCAGGCTCTCGGCCTGCACGGAGAAGTTCTTCAGCGCGAATTTCCCGCGCCCGAACGCCTTGAGCACACGGATGCCGTGCACCGACTCCTCGACGGCCGTCGCGAGGTCGCCGGCCTGGTCCTGGCTTCGGCGGGCGACGGCGGAATACTTGCCCTCGAACAGGTAGCCGACCACCCAGAGCGGCACGGAGCAGACGAGGAAGATGACCCCGAGGACCCAGTTCATCGAGACCAGGATGACGGCGCCGATCAGGATCGTCACCACGTTGACCACGAGGAGAACAAGGCCGAACGAGATCCACCGGCGGATCAGGTTCAGGTCGCTGACCATGCGGGACAGCAGCTGCCCGCTCGGCCACTTGTCGTGGAAGGAGACCGGCAGGTCCTGCAGCCGCGCGTAGAGCGCGTTCCGCATTCTCGCCTCAATGTGAGTTCCGGGGCCGAGCACGAACCAGCGCCGTAGCGCGATCAGCACCGCCTCGATCACGCCGAGGCCGAGGATGAGGAGCACGGCCGGCCAGATCTGGCCGGCTTCCTGCCGGGACAGTGTGCCGTCGACGAGGCGCTGCAGCACCTGCGGTATGGCGAGGGCGACGAGGGCTGCGAGCAGGGCGGCGAGCATGCCGAGGGCGAGCCGCGGCACCGCCGGACGGGCGAACGGGTACAGGCGCAGCATCACCTGGAGAGTGTTCTGGCGCGCGGGGCCGGGGCCAGCCGCGGGATCGGGCGGATGGGTGTGGTCTGTGAGCGTGGTCACGAAAGAGTCCTGAACGGTACGTGGAGAACTGAACGGCGCCGGGGGGGCGTCGCAGAATGCCGACGAGACGGGATCGAGTCGGCGAGGGGGAGGCCGGAGCCTCCCGGTGCGGCAGCGTTACTGCCGGCCTGCGGCCCGTGGGGCGGCTGGCGGTGTTCGGTGTCGGCCGGTGTTGGCCGGTGTTGGCGGTGCTCGGCGTTCTGGTGCGCGCTAGGCGGTGCGACGGAACGGGGCGGATGCGCCAATGCGGGCGCCGTCGTTCGCAAACGTTGCGAGCGTGAACGGTGCTGTCTTGGTCATGTCGGCCTCCTGAGCGCGTCGTGTCTGAACTGTGCCCCCCTGATCAGGCAGCCTTTCAGGATATGTTCCCTGGTCGCCCCGCGCAAGACCTAATTCGGGATTCGACGGGGCGGGACACCGTGCCGCCCGCTCGGGGCACCCGCAGGCTCAGCGAACCCAGCAGGCTCAGGGCACCCCGCAGGCTCAGCGCACCCGCACGCTCAGGCAGGTGACGCAGCCTTCGAGCTTCTCGAACTCGGAGATGTCGACCGTGACCACCCGGTAGCCGTGGGCGGCGAACAGCTGGGCCGAGCGCGGCGCTGCGCTCGACATGAGCACGGTGTGGTCGTCGAGCACGACCACGGCGGTGCCCTCGGGCTCGGGAACGGGCAGGAAGCTCGGGAACACGCTCGGGTCGTCGACGAGCGGCGGGTAGCCGATCACGGTGCCGTCCGGCAGCGCGGTGACCGCGGTCTTCAGGTGCAGCACCTTCGTGACCGGCACGGCGAGCACCGTGTAGCCGGCCGGAGCCAGGATCTCGCGCAGCTGCGCGATCCCCGCGTCGTTGGTGCGCAGGCTGCGCCCCACGTAGACGGTGCGGCCGACCTTGAGCACGTCGCCGCCGTCGAGGGTTCCGGGCAGCTCGAGGCGGTGCACCGGCAGGCCGAGGGCGCGCACGGCCGTCTCCGCGGCCACGGTCTCGCCGCGGCGGCTCGGAGCGCCCGGGCTGGCCACGACGGCGAGATTGCCGAAGAGGATGACCGCGTCCTCGATGAAGACGGAGTCCGGCAGGTGCAGGGCCGGCTCGACCTCGATTGTGTCCCAGCCCTCGTCGGCCAGCGCCGCCAGGTAGCCGCGCCACTGCTCGACCGCCAGGGCCAGGTCGATCGGGCTGCGCTCGATGTGCGTCAGCTGCCCCTCGGCCAGGTTGAGTGCGGGCCGGCGCACCAGCGCGCGCCGCCTGGCCGGCGCCCCGACGGATGCGTCCGCGTGCGAAGTCTCGGTTTCCATCCCGCCAGTGTAGAGCCCGGCCGTCCCGTCCCCTCGTCCCGCCCCTTCCCGCTTACCCCCTTCGCGCTCGCGCCGCCGCGCTTGCGCCGCCGCGCCTCCCGCTTCCCAAGAGTGCCCGTTCCGGTCGAGAGTGCCCGGTACTGCGGTCACTCTCGACCGGAACGGGCACTCTCACTGGCCCGGGTGGGCGAGCGCGGGTTGTGCGCCGCTCCGCGCGTGGCGTGCCACCCGCGTAACGGCGCAGCACGCGGGGCGCAGCACGCGGGGCGGGGGCCGGGCGACGCGGGTGCGGGCGACGTCGGCGGGG